>CAYGNU010000823.1:0-1792 GCA_964351175.1 uncultured Roseivirgaceae bacterium
TAAGTACACTGAACCAATCAATCTCACAGAAGAGAAACCCTACAGTTTTAAATATTATTCGGTTGATAATGTGGGTAATGTAGAAGCAGTTCAGTCCGAGAATATTGTTCTGGACAAGACTGCTCCGGTAACTTCTTTAAATATTGAAGGCGACATATCCGAAAACGTGTTGTCCTCCAGATCTCAAATTGCGCTATCAGCCATTGATAATGTTTCTAGCAATGCAAAAATCTTCTACACCATCGATGATGGGAAAACCTTCGTTTATTCAGTTCCTATATCAATAGAAAACGTAAGTGAAGGTGAACATACCATCACCTACTTTTCAGTGGATGATGTGAACAATAACGAAGAAAAGAAAACGTATGATTTCTACTTAGATAAGTCAGCACCTCGTGTAATCGATGAAATCATAGGTAATACATTTATTGCCAACGGGAAAGAGTATTACTCTGGAAGAACCAAATTGAAATTGGTAGCTATGGATAATAAAGCAGGGGTAAAAGAAATAAGATATTCTGTCAATGGTGGAGAATTCACCCTTTATGAGGGTCCATTCTATTTATCACAATCAGGCAATTTAAACATTGAGGTTTTGGTAATGGATAATGTAAACAACAGGGTGAGAACATCTGAATTTTCAGACAAGAATAATCTACTTAGCTATGTTGATCTATCAGGTCCAGGCCTTAGCCACTCTGTTGAAGGGCCCTCTTTCTCTGTTAGGGATACGACCTATATATCCAAGGAAACACTGATTAGATTAAAAGGAACAGATAAAGATTCAGGATTTAAAGAGATTGATTATCAAATTGATGATGGAGCTTCCGCCACCTTTACCGAGCCGTTTAGTATTGAAACTGATGGTTTTCACAGAGTCACTTATAATGGATACGATAACTTATCCAATTCAAGTACGGAAAGCATGCTGTGTATTGTCGATAACGAAGGACCTGAAGTCTATAATAGGTTCAGCATTAATTCAAACAAATCGAAACTCGTTGAAGGCGAAAGTGTAAATGTTTACCCCCAACATGTAGTATTATTCCTTTCGTCCACGGACAAGTATGCAGGCTTAGACAAAATAAGCTATCAAGTAAATGGAGGCACTATGCAACCATATCGCAGCTTGATAGAGAATTTCTCAAAAAACTCCCTATATAAGATAAATGTCTCAGTGGTAGATAAGCTGGGCAATGAAAATCAGGAAGAAATTGTGTTTTATATCGAATAATGAATATTACATTTGAAGTATGCTTAGTTTATTAAGTAAGGCCGCCCATGTGTGTGTGGCTTTCTTATGTATCGCCACGTACATCGCCGCACAAAATCTAAGTAATGAAGCCGCCAGTCAGGTAGATCATTACGAACAGGCTCTTCAAATAGCCGAGGAAGAAGGAAAGCATGGTGATGCCGCTGGTATTTGCGGAAAAGTAGCCTATATCTACACGAACAGTAGAAACTTTGAAGAAGCTATCTCATACTTTGAGCAGTCTATCACCCACAACCAAAAAGTGGGGAATACAAATGGCATTAAGAATACTTATTATAATCTGGGACTGGTTCGTATTGATAACGAAGAATATGAACAAGCACTCGATGCTTTTAATAAAGGGATATCCCTCGCAAAAGAATTAAATCAAAAAAATTATATTCTATCGGGGCTGATCAACGCAGCATCAGTCAGTCAAATTCTGGGTACAAACAAGGATGCAATTGACATTACAACTGATGCACAAAGTAATGCTCAGGAATTAGAAGACATCAATCTTACGAAAAGATGTTATGGCAT
>CAYGNU010000824.1:0-1790 GCA_964351175.1 uncultured Roseivirgaceae bacterium
TCAAGTTTATCAAGAAGCTGATCAGCAATTGATTGTAATTTCGCTTCATCTAATTCAATTATTGAATAAGGGCTTTCCTCTTTTGTTATTCCAGTAATTTTTTCAATTTCATGAGCACGTTTCTCTAAAAAAAAAGTGGCAAGGTATATTGGATCCAAAAGATAATTTTCTATTGTGTGCCTCTCATTCTCTCCATGAATAAAAGTGAATCCTTCTGGTTTATTTTTTTGATCCCAATCAATGATTCCATAAACACTCTTATTTTCAGATTCACGGAATTTCTTTGTGGTATTAATCACTAAATCTGAATTCCCTTTTCCCATTGGATTATCAATAAAGTATAAACGAGAATTTAGTTCCTGACCATTTCGCTTCAGTGTATCAAAAATCTTTCTAAAATATTCTCCGTCTATTTCGCTTTCTACAAAAACCTGCTTGTGATTCCTGTAATCAATGCTAAGAGTAGGAATTGATCCAGTTAATAATTCTAATGCTCTATCTCTTCCTATCCATTTGAGTGTACATTCTCCAATATTATTAAGTTCAAAAATGCTTTCATCTGGTGAAAGGGCTACAGTTGAAGGAGAATGAGTGGTAATTATTACCTTTATATCTAGTTTTTCAACAAAAATATTATTTAAAACCTCAATCAATATTGTTGTTAATTCAGGGTGAAGATGAGCATCAGGTTCATCTAAAAGTATTAAGCTTGGATAAATCAAACCATGATCAAAGTAACTTGAGATATATAGTTTTAATAAAAGACCAAAAACAATTTTTTCTCCAGAAGATAAGGATGAGGCATTTAGAATTGAGCCAGTTGACTTTTTCTTTAGGTTTAACTGAAAATTTATTTCGGGAACAAATTCATTTTCATTCATTCCAATAACTTCATAGTCAATCTTAGTTCGATTCAATAATTCATTAAATTCTACCCAAGGCACTTTTTTTGATTTATTAAACTTTTTTTTAGATATAGATTTATTGGATTCGTTTCGATCTTTTTTTCTGAAATACCTCTCTGAGTTTATATACCTATTCATTGCATAGGTATAACAGATACTTGAAAAATCTGTATTAAATAATGAATCGCCAGCAAAAAAATTAGCAGGTATTGGAACTTTATAAAAATCAGCCTTAGTTATTTCTAAAATATCCTTGTTTAAATAATTCGAGATTAAGATCATCAAATCGAATTCTTTTTCATACTGAGTAATATTTATATCTTCAATACTATTTATTAACTCTTGTTTAGTTTCAAATTCAACTATTCTCTTTTCATTTAGTTCAAAAAGGTTTAGTGAATCAATTTCATTTGAAAATTCCTTGATATAATTCGATATGGAATTTCTGAGTTCTTCGAAATTAATTTCTTTTCCGATCAGGTAGCTAAAGAAATATCTAATACTAATTTTCAAATTGAACCACCTTTCTTCAAAGTTTGAAACATAGGTGGTCCAAGAATTCTTACTTGTAGCATAAATCCCGTTTGGCTCTATGCCCTCAAATTGGATGAGTTTTTCCTGCTTAGGAGTTAATTTAATACTTGTGTTATTAGGACTATTTGCGTCTTTAAGTATTTCTAATAACTGTGTTTTCCCACTTCCATTTTTTCCTGTTATAACTGTAAAGTCAGGGAGTTCATCACTTTCAAAATCTCTTAATGATTTATACTTGCCTGTTAATTTAATTTTCATGTTCTCTTATTTTGTTCTTTGATTCCGAATCAGGGTATATTTAGCAAGCTAATAAATAATAAAGTTATCAATAAACAAACATGCTCCTCAAAA
>CAYGNU010000825.1:0-1790 GCA_964351175.1 uncultured Roseivirgaceae bacterium
TTTGATATTCGCAAAGAATCCAATGCTCATGATGAATTTCTTCAATTCAATCGCAATCTAGATATTCCTGAATCCAAGCTAAAAAAACTCAAGGTTGCTTATTCAGCAATAAAAAAAAGACTGAAAAAGTATTTCAATGATCATCCCGAATTTACTACTCCAGTTTTCGCAAAACAAGGATCTTCAGAAACTGGTACATTAATAAGAACTTACGATGACCACTGCGATTTCGACATTGGTCTCTACTTTTTAGAGAAGCCGAATAGAACATATAAAGTAATACAGACACACATTTCTAAAGCACTATCAGGCCATACGGCACTAATTCCTAAACATCTTGAGTATTGCACAAGGCTTCAATATCAAGGTGGCTTTCACATTGATCTTCCAGTTTATTGTAAGGAGGATAATAAGTTCTACTTAGGTTGTAAAACAGGAGAATGGGAAATATGTGATTCTAAGCTATTTAAGGATTGGGTTGCGAAGGAGATAAATGGGAATGATCAGATGATTAGAATAGTTCGTTACTTAAAAGCATGGGCAGATAACTATCATAAAAAGCGACATATAAAAATGCCCAATGGACTTGTGTTTACAATTTGGGGACTTAAATATTATCAGAAACATGAAAGAGATGATGTTGCTTTAGTTCTTACAGTCTTCAGAATGTTAAAATACTTGAAGCTTAATCTTAAAATGACTTGGACGTGTGAAATGCCGGTAGAGCCTGGTGATAATGTACTTGATAGGCTTGATGGAAATCAACAATCCAATTTTTTTAGAGTATTTAAGGACTTTGGCGATAAAGGAGTGATGGCACTATCAAAGGAATCAAAAGTTAATGCCAAGAAAATATGGGCTTCCTTGCTTGGACTAAGATTTCCTCAATTAAAACAGCGATGAAGTTGGCTGTTTAGTTATCAATCATATCTTGGAATTTTGTATTGAACCACTATTAAGTGATGGATGCCTTAACGGTGTTAATTGGCCTTTATAATCTTCTGGGTTCACCACAAGGTCAAAAAAATCCAACTTTAAATCTATATGTTCATCCTCAGAACTAGTTAGGAAAAATTTTCTTGAACCCTTATTAATAACTTCGTTAATATGCTTTTTACTACCTCTAAAGCCAGAAAAATTTTTAGAAAGGTGCATTATATACTCTTCTGTAATTGTGTCATCAAAAAAGACTTGTGTATCACTATTTATAAATTGTAGGCCATTTAATTGATGAACATCAATCCAAGATTCAGTACCAAAACAATTTTCACAGCCATTACCGAAATCATAGACCTTTGAATCAAAGAGGCATATCATAAGTCTAGGGTGTATGGGGTAGAATATTTGAAGTCCTTTTGCCACTAAGCCAGTTGATCCAGTATACGTTCCTGCTTTTTCCATTAATTGATTATAGAAAATGACCGGAGCATCCGAAGTAATAAATGGTAAAGGAGATAGATTAACCAAGAATTTGCAATCAAGGAAATCTAAATAATGTTCATAATCTATAGAGTGAGGTAGGGAGAGTAGCACTGGGTTTTCATAAAGAATTTTATGCCCTTCAAGCTTATTGGATAATCCAGGATCAATCTCCTTAAGCAATACCTTCATGCTTTCATTCAATGTATCGGTTATGCTTACTCCTGACTTGGGTACTCTGAAAGCTTGGTATAAAATAAACTGCTTTAATACTTTGAACCCATTAGTTTCTGGTGGTGGGGGAAAGAGTTGCTTTTCTTCAATAGAGTATTAGAATAATTGAGCAATTGTGGATTCTAATTTGGCTAGAG
>CAYGNU010000826.1:0-1790 GCA_964351175.1 uncultured Roseivirgaceae bacterium
CGCCCCACATCAATCTCCCAATTCTTCGCTAGCAACTAGAACCCCTATACCAAAAGGCCCAAATATTTTGTGCCCCGAAAATGTTAGAAAATCATAATCAAGCGCTTTAAAATCGATGTCATAGAAAGCAGCACTTTGAGCAGCATCAATAACTACAGGAACATTTTTTTCATGTGCCAAATCAATGATTCTTTTGATATCATTGATTGTTCCGAGCGTATTAGAAATATGATTTACTGCTAATATTTTGGTGTTTTGGTCTAGCAACTTATCTAATTGATCAACATCTAGGTCACCATTTTTATCAATATTCAAGACTCTGAAATCGCAATCATTTTCTTCGCAAAGCATTTGCCAGGGAATAAAGTTGGCATGATGTTCCATAATGGTAGTCACAATATTATCGCCTTTTTTGAGCTGTGGTTTTACAAAGCAATTGGCAATTATATTCATGGATTCAGTTACCCCAGAGGTAAAAGCTATTGTATTTGGACGATCTGCATTTAGAAAATCAGCTGCTTTTTGTCTTACCTCTTCGAACTTTTTTGAAGCATTATTTGATAGATCGTAAACACCTCTATGTATATTGGCGTTTTCATATCTATAAAAATCTGATATCGCATTAACCACTAGTTCGGGACGTTGAGTTGTTGCTGCGCTGTCCAAATAAACTAAATTTGGATTTTTATCGAAGATTGGGAATTTGGATTTAAACGTATTCAAAAAATTTCTTTAGAATTTATACTAAATTAGAGATATAGGCTTAATAAACATATTGGCATATTAACAATAAAAAATCATGCTTGTTGACAATCACGGGAGAGAAATAAATTATTTGCGGTTGGCAGTTACCGATAGGTGTAACTTGAGGTGCTTCTATTGTATGCCCGAAAATGGGATCAAATATGTCAATAGAAAGGATTTATTGAGTTTTGAAGAAATGCATCGCCTTGTTCGGGTTATGGGTGATCAAGGTGTTTCTAAAGTTAGAATTACTGGAGGTGAGCCGTTTGTAAGAAAGGGAATGCTAGAATTTCTGGAATCTATAGCAGCACTGGATACCATCAAAGATATTCATATCACCACCAATGGTACCTTTACTCATGACTACATTCCTAAGCTTGAGGCTATTGGCATCAAGTCAATAAACTTGAGTCTTGACAGTCTAGATAAACAGCGGTTTTTTGATATCACAAGAAGAGATGAATTCGACACGGTATATAAAACATTAAAAATGCTCATCGAATCAAAAATCGATGTAAAAATTAATATGGTGGTGATGGATGGCAGAAATATTGAAGATATTTTGCCCATGATTGAGCTTACCAAAGACAATAATTTAGGGGTGAGGTTTATCGAAGAAATGCCTTTTAATGGCACCCAAGGACAAGGGAATTCTACTTTTTGGCCTCTAAAAAAGATCAAAGAATATGTTGAAACAAAACATGAAATTGAAAAACTGGTAGACCCACCGTTCTCAACATCATCAAATTTTAAAGTAAAAGGCTATACCGGCTCATTTGGAATTATAGCTGCCTATACACGATCTTTTTGTGGGAGCTGCAATAGGGTGCGAATAACACCTCAAGGAACTTTTAAAAACTGCCTTTATGATGATGGTGTAATAAGTTTTAGAGATTTTATGAGGAAAGGAGTTACTGACGAACAGCTAGTTGAATTACTTAAGAAAACATTACAATTAAGAGCAATTGATGGGTTTGAAGCTGAAAAAAATAGGTCCAAATCAAAATCCGTTTCTGAATCGATGGCTACCATAGGAGGATAATATG
>CAYGNU010000827.1:0-1788 GCA_964351175.1 uncultured Roseivirgaceae bacterium
CGGCTACAACGCTCCAACCGGAAGTGCAAAAACGAAAATCGACCTTAAAACATCCAATCACCTTCTTACCAAATTTTTATTGGATTTAGTTTTCGGCAAACAGCGCCTAAACCATCTAATACCTTATCTTAACCCTATAAAATTCAAGTAATTTGTCGCTTCTCTCTGCCGATAATTTGGACTTTTACAAAAAGAAATTTGTAAAGGATGGCCTGTGGTTAGGTGTGAGTCAGGTAATACTGGCTATTTCAGGCATTCTAATAAACATTATTCTTACTCAGCAATACGGAGCTAGCGGTTTTGGCATTTTTAGTATTGGTCTCAAAGTCTATCTCATTCTTTCTTTGTTAGCCGTTTTTGGTTGTGGCTCTTCTGTTATTAAACATGTTTCACAGTACAAGGACAATCAAAGAGAAGTGGATCAAATTATAAGTTCAGCCTTAATCCTGAGCCTTATTGCCTCCTCTATGGTAGCCATCATGGCCTACTTCCTTAGTCCTTCGTTACTTCATTTATTTGGGCTCACGAACCATCAGATACTGCTTTACTTTCTACCTGGCATTCCCCTCTTTACCATGAATAAGGTGTTGTTGGGTGTTCTAAACGGAAAAAGAAAAATAAAGCATTTATCAATACTGCAGTCTTTGAGATGGGCTTTAATACTGTTATTAGTATTAGTAGCTATATTGTTAAACAAGGTAGAAATTCAACAAATTGCCATCGTATTTCCAATTAGCGAAGCAATCCTTTTTCCATTTTGCTGGTGGTCTGCCAGAAATGAATTTACATTTAGCTTTTCTCCAGTTAAAAATTGGTACAGGAAAAATGTTGTTTTTGGAGGGCAAGTCATGTTTTCTTCAGCCATCATAGATTTGTATACCTACACTGATGTTTTTATGATTGGAATATTTATGAATACCAAGGCTGTGGGTATTTATGCTTTTGCCTCTGACATTTGTAAAAATTTATTGTCACTTGCCAATCTCATCCAAATCAATTTAAACCCAATAATATCTGAACTCTGGCATAAAGGTGAGGTGGTGAAGCTTAAAAATCACATTAGAAGGGTGCGCAAAACTACCCATTTGATCTATATTCCCATTGTATTACTGGCAGTATTCGGATACGTCCTTTTTGTCACCCATTTTATGGGAGAAGAATTTAATGCAAGCATACTGCCATTTATAATTCTAAGTGGCGGCGTTTTTCTGCTATCTGGTTTCAAGGCCATCTATTCCCTACCAGAGTTAACAGGATACCCCGGCGACAATCTACTTATTAATTTTACCATTCTTCTTGTTAATATACTGTTGAATTACGTTTTATTACAAATATGGAGCCTTGATGGAGTTGCTCTTGCAACGTGTATTTCTTACTTTACATCCGTAGTACTTTTGTATGCCCTGGTTAAAAAAAGATTAAGCATAAATATTTTCAATTGATGAAGGAGATTTTCAGCAGTCACTCTCAAAAAATACTTTTTGTAATTGCGGGTTGTGCATTGGTTGGTTTAATTTTTGCCTATTCCAATCACTTCAACAATGGCTTTCATTTTGATGACACCCATACCATCTCTGCGAATGAGTACATAAAAGACATTCGCAATTTACCCCTGTTTTTTACCGATATAGCCACCTTTGGCACTATGCCGAACAACCGGACCTACAGACCTGTTGTCACCACTTTAAATGCAATTGATTATTGGTTTGCAGGGGAACTTAATCCTTTTTATTTCCACCTGTCAATTTTTCTATGGTACCTTGTGCAATTGGCATTGATGTATCTTAT
>CAYGNU010000828.1:0-1785 GCA_964351175.1 uncultured Roseivirgaceae bacterium
GGACCAAAACCCGTCCATTCAGAGTTTTTATGTCCGAGTATCAATTGATCATCGGCAATTTTATATAACAGTTCTTTTATAGCAATTTCACTCATCGGATGCCTTTCAAGTTTAAGCGTTTCGTTCTTTAAATTCCTTTATTTTATCTGCCGCTCTATAATCAGAGGCATCTCTAAATTTCTTTTCTGGCAATGTATCCCACATGATCTTGTCCTCATCATTGGTGAATAAGATGTCGCTAGTCTTGACTACCCAGACATTGAATATAGGATCATCATCAATAAAGTTGGGTTTAGCCAATGCTAATGCATGTTGATGATTTTTTGCAGGTACGGAACCGATATGTTCATGTTGCTTCCCCCTTTTTTCCAAATGGAAGATTTCATATTGTTCTTCTTCTCCATCTTCTGGAAAAGTATCTGAAATATGATTATAAATATTGTCTTTGTCTTCAGTGAAAGCTGTTACAAATACATTTCTTGTTTCTACCACGAAAATTCCTGAACACATGAGCCTACGACTAAACTGCTCTTTAGCAAAAAGATAGGCCATATCTCTGTTAGGGGCATGTACAATGCCCTCATGACGATAACCTTTTCCCTCTTTGATCTGTACAAATACTTCAAAAGTGCCGAATTGATCTAAAGGCACTTTAGGTGTCAGTTCATCAGTAGGAATGTTTAATCTATTAACTCTTGGGTCGAGTGATTTATTCATGGAGTATTAATAAAAATGACATCTCAAAGATGCCATTTTTGTTGATGTTCTGCAATCGTTTGAACTAAGTTCTAACTACATTATGCCAATGGTGCCACGTATTGTGTTTTGGGTGCCAATAGCGCTTGCCTTACCCATCTGCCTCTTTCTTCTGCAGTTCTTCTCACCGCTAGTCTTTCAGCATTACAAGGGCCATCACCGTTGATCACTCTTTTAAATTCTTCCCAATCCGGTTCAGTATATTCCCACTTACCAGTCTCTTCATTTTTCTTCAATTGATCATCTGGAAGGGTAAAGCCCAATTCCCAGATTTTAGGCACGTACATATCAAGGAACTGATTACGCTGATCATCATTAGATGACATTTTTACTTTCCAACGCATCAATATCTCACTATGTACTGAAGCTTTATCAGCAGGGCCAAAGAAGTGCATCATTGGAGCCCACCATCTGTTGATGGCTGCCTGCATCATTTCTCGTTGTTTTTCAGTGCCAGTTGCTAAATGAATTACGCAGTGGTGACCATATTTTAAGTGAAAAGATTCTTCAGCACAAATTCTTTCTAAAGCACGGCAGTAGGGGCCGTAACTTCCTCTGGCATTCGCCAATTGATTAACAATAGCACCAGCATCCACCAACCATGAAATAAAACATGAGTCAGCCCATGTGAACGCAGGATAGTTAAAGATATTGGAGTACTTTGATTTTCCCCTCACCAAGTCATCAAGCATTTGTTCTCTTGGCTTGCCCAACGTCTCAGCGGCACCATATAGAAGTTGAGCATGACCTACCTCGTCCTGAACCTTAGCCATCAAGGCCAATTTTCTTTTGAAGCCTGGGGCTCTGGTAATCCAAGTGCCTTCAGGGAGTGCGCCTATAATTTCAGAATGAGCATGCTGCTCAATCATTCTTATCAATTGTTTACGATAAAGCTGAGGCATCCAATCGTGTGGTTCGATTTTCTCACCACGCTCAATACGTGCTTCAAATTCAGCCAGTTTAACCGGATCTTCATTTTCTAGTCCAGTGGCTTTTATCGATTCAAAAGTGTTACCTCCTCCGTACATA
>CAYGNU010000829.1:0-1781 GCA_964351175.1 uncultured Roseivirgaceae bacterium
CTCCTGAAGGCATGATTGACCGTGTTCGAGGACACGTATGGCAGGCTATTTTAGATGACGATGAATTTAATGAGATAAAAGTAAAATATCCGGTAGTATCAACTATCCCTACAAAGGGAAAATGGGAAGTACAGTTGATTGCCAATGATAAACCCCACCCAAGAGCAAGTAATGCCAATCCAAACCTTGAGCATGCTTATGTATATTTTATGGAAAATGAATTTGGTGTTTCTTTAGTATGATATCGCTCAAAAATATATTGACCATATCGCAGTACGAATCCAAAGTTTTATGGAGAAACTGGTTCTTTAGAATTATAGCCATTGCGGGTTTATTTTTCGTCACCATATTCAATATCGGTGTGTTTTCTGAAGTAGATGCCCCAAGATGGTTTGTGCTTTCTAATAGCTGGATAATGCCATTATCTGTAATGGTTATGATCAGTATACCTCAGGCAGCAGCGGTTATCTTTCTTGCCACTGGATTAATAAAAAAAGAGAAGAAAATAGATACTAATGAGGTGTTTTTGGTAAGACCAATCTCCAATCTTGATTATGTTTTTGGTAAAGCGTTAGCATTATTCAAGCTCTTCTTCATTCTTAATATAGTACTGCTGTGTATTCCGGTCATTGTAAACCTTACCAGCCCGTTTACTAGCTTCAATCTAATGGCGTTTATTGCTTACCCTTTATTGGTAAGCGTACCGAGCATTGTGTTCACCACGGGTATAGCATTTCTCACGGTCACATTGCTAAAAAACCAGCCGATAACCATCGTCTTACTACTGGGCATAGCTGGTGTTCAACTGATCTACTACTTTGATCAATTCTCCAATATCTTGGATTTTATGGCCTTTCGTCTTTCACTACTTGGTTCCGAGATGACTGGTTTTGCAGATCTTGAATTTGCGCTATGGCAGCGTTTGTTTTACTTCTTTACTGGCATTGGCTTTTTATTCCTTACTGCCTTTTTCTTAGATCGTTTGTCCAGCCATAAATCCGTCAAAATAGCCACTGGATTTCTAGGAGTTGCTGTTCTAGGTCTCTCCTCTTTTATGATGATCAAACTTTGGGATATGCGTCATGATCCTATCGCGCTACGTCAAGAAATGATTGCTCTTAACGGAATATGGGCAGAAGTTCCTAACATAGATATCATCGACAATTCAATTGACCTTACGTTTGTCAATAGTGAGATAATTAGTACTTCTGAATTATTAGTGAAAAACAATACCTCAAAAGCGCTTAATCAGGTTTACTTCACATTAAATCCAGAGCTTATTGTTGATGAAGTTTTGATCAATGACAAAACTTATGCGTCAAAGAGAGATTTGCAAATACTTTCAATTGATGAGGGGTTAAATATAGCCCCAGCTCAAGAATTGAAAATACAGATCAAATATCATGGCACTATTACAGAAGCTGTAGCACACTTAGAGGTAGATCAGGAAAGGTATGAGTCAGCTTATGACTATTTCATGTATTCGCTAAAGAAGAAATATGCTTTCTTAGAACCTGAATATGTACTATTAACCAAAGACGTGCTTTGGTACCCAGATACTCAGATTGGCTACAGTCGTGAATTCACAACTAAAGAGCGACTATCTTTTATCAATTTTGACTTGGAGGTGAAAGTGCCAGAAGGCCTTATTCCAATATCTCAAGGTGAATCAATAAATGACGGAGATTCTTATCGCTTTAAGCCTGAATATCCGTTGCCACAGATATCACTTGTCATTGGTGACTATGTGAAGGAAGATATATTGGTAGACAGCATTAACT
>CAYGNU010000830.1:0-1771 GCA_964351175.1 uncultured Roseivirgaceae bacterium
GTATCATTAAAGTACTTAAGAAGAAAAATAGTTTTGTGTATCCTCCCTAGTTCCTTGAGAGCTCTGTACAAAGGATGGTTCTTGGAATAAGAACTCAGACGTTTCATCAATACTGATGCAGTTACTTTCTTAGTTTTGATCGAAACAAGCAACCTTAGAATGTTATCCCACTGTTCTTCCAGGATTTCTTCATTGATGTACCTTGATTTTTCAGGTAAAATTCGATAACCCATCGCTTCATAATATCTCTTTGGACGATCCTTGAATGTATAAATTACTTGATTACCTGGGGATTTGATTCTTGGTGCAAATTCGATCCCCAAAGAATTACAAATTCCAAAAATAACTTCCGTATATCCGTGTGTGTCTGTACTATGTATTGTGCTTTCAACAACATCATTATACAAAAGTCCATCAAGAACATAAGCTGCTTCCCTTTCGGTTGCGCTGATCACAGTGTCATAAAACACTCTATTGTATTCATCTATAAATCCATAAGCAGAAACGCCTTTCCCAGAGTTAAAATATTTGTAAGAATAACTAGAATGTATTGAAGGCACGGATACTCCAAACTTTTGTCCATCACTAGATGTGTGTAATTCATTAACGAGCTCTTTCAAATATTTGGGAATAGCTAACCTATCTGTGACTTCAATTATTCTATTATTTGCATCACTTACATTCTCTCTGGTAAAATGCCACTTGACTGTGTTCTCAAGTTTCTCTGCCCCTAATTCTTTGGTGATCTTACCCATTTTTCTAACACCAATATTGCAACCAAGAGCAATAATTCCCGCTATTAGTGTTTCATTTTCTGGGTTTCTCCTACTCCCCTTTAAAGTGAAGTGTGTAAAGGATTCAAGAAACTCAGTTGACTCAGCAATATCGGCCAATACATCTACCAAAGGAATAACCTCTCCCTCTACCAGTAAATTTTCAACAAAATCGAGTTCAGATGTGTCTGTCTTTGGGGTCTCTAATATTGGTTTATCTGATCTATTGAATTTGATGTGGGGATTATTGGCTATGTTCTCATTTGTTTCTATGTAGTGATCATGCATTTTGTCCTTTAACGCCGTTATTACACTTCTAAAATCGGAAAGCTCAGACAGGTTTGCTCTCTGCAATAGTTTATCCTTACTCTTAACCCATAAATCCTGATCAATCATATAATCATTAATAGATCTATAGTTGTTAGAGTATCTTAAATTCAGAGAACCGGACTTAATATGTTGGGCAGCTTCAATAAACAAAAGGCATTTGTATAACCTTGTATTAATGCCTTTTTCATTCACTACATATTTTCTCTGTTCGTCATTTAAGAAGTCTAATGGTGGGATCTGTGAAATGTTGCTCTCCTTTATTTGATAATGAGAGATAGGTTCATAAATTTTTCTCTCAGAAGCATCTTCATTGAAGTTGATTGACAAAAACAAATCTTTGAGTTTCCTACTTAGCTTTATAGAACCCTTTTCGACATTCTCATAGTACATTTCGTCTTTTAGTTTTTGCGAAACTGAATTCTCCAGAAGTTGAAATTCCTTAAGAATCTTTTCCTTGATATCTGGTTTTGTTTCTATTATCTCAAGAGCAATCTGTACTTTGAATTTTGCTTCATAATTATTTGAGCGAAGTATGTTCCTTACCTTTTTTAGTTTGCTTTCTTGTGCATCAATGCTTGAAACAATGCGATCTTTGGATTCTTTCACCTGTTTGACTGGTGTTTGTCTCTGATTCAAGAAATCGTCTTTTATTCGCTTATCTACATTAT
>CAYGNU010000831.1:0-1769 GCA_964351175.1 uncultured Roseivirgaceae bacterium
TAATTATCTATTTGGATTTGATTCAGTAAAATTTTTCTACCGTTGATGATTACAAATACAGAATCTTCGCTTTCCTCCTTTATAGGATGTTTCACCTTTAAATAGTTTCTATCTATACTGAAGGTGTTTTTAGAGTTTGTGGAGTCTATATTGAAAGTAGCGAGTTCATTTGGATTATAAAACTGCCAATTAACGTCCTCAATAATGGGTCCTAGGATAAAGTCTTTGCTTGAGGCTAGTGGGTATTCGTAGTTTTCGAATAGGGAAGCATTAGATTTCTTAAATAAGTATATACCATCTTTTAGGTCTCGACTACCACAACCTTCAGGAACCATAAATAAGATATAAGCGTAAGAATTATCAAAATCACTATCATCAATGATGTATTTAATTGCGTGATTTTGAGTATCGAAGATAAATTTCCCATTTACTCCGACTGGAATAATGTCGTCAATAAGGATATCAGGAGAAATAGGAAATGTCAAAGTATCCGCGTCATCCTTAATACACAATGAAGGCAGCGAGGATGGTTGGCGCCCATTAATATCCAATATCCAACTTCTATCTAATGCTGACCAACCTACATTGGTTGCATATTCTATACAACCTGTTGCATGTTTTTCTACTTCGACGAAATAGCCCAGAGGAGATGGGTTTTTATATACTGGTCCATTTGAAATAGTAATTCCTCCTGCATCAGATGCAAAGTACCAATTAAAACTAAAGTCATGTAAAAGAGCTTTTTCACTAATCGTATCTTGGGGTATTCCATCAATTTCAGTTGTATATAATATTACTCTAATATTATCAGAATAGCCACCGCATAAACCGGAAGTATTTTCTATTTGTCTTATCTCGCTAGACACTGCAACCGTTATTTTAAAATCAGAATCTTGACCTAGAAGTGAAGCATGTAACGAATAAAAAAAAAGCAAGAATGAAATTTTCCTCATATAAGCACTAGTTATCTGGAGGTGTTGGAGGTGTGCCCACTTTATTCAGGGCGTTTTCATCAGATTGATTATATAGTACGTATAGCGCAGCTCCAACTGGTATGCCCACACAAAATGGAAGTATCACACCTAGTCTTCTTTTGATAGCGAAGGTCTCTGAATACACGTGCTTTTCGGGATTGTTAATATCATACAATCGCAATCTATATTCGTCACCAGGCTCTATACTCTTAGGTATTCGCCAGTTAAAGAAATTATCCCTTGTTACATGATCTACAAAATGGATCATTTGGTCATTTCTATAAAGTGATATGCCAAGGGTCACATTCTTATCTTCAGTTTCCCAATTGATCTGTCTCTCACCACCTCTGCGGAAGTTTTTTTCAGGATGAAGATACACATCTACAAATGGGTGACTGATGTTTACATCAATCAGCAATTTGATCTTTTCCGATTCAACTTTAGATATATCAAAGGTGCTGTGAACCGAGAAACCAAGCGATTCTAGTACTTGCTTGTCCTGTGTTAAAGGTTCAATTTTGATCGACTCATCATTTTTTAGCAGTGTGTATTCTAATTCAACTCTAGAGTTCTTAAGACCAGTATTTACTTTGAAATCTACTATCAGTTCGTTATTCCAAATGGAAATCTTTAAATCCTCTATTTTCTGAGAAAACAGGGGAGTAATTAGGAATATGAGCAGAACGGTGAATGATATTTTCAAATCGGCGAATTTCTATTCTACCGAATTTACATAATGATCTATGAAAATGGAACTCTGAAGGATAATATCGAAAGTGACGGATACAATAACTT
>CAYGNU010000832.1:0-1325 GCA_964351175.1 uncultured Roseivirgaceae bacterium
GTTCTATTGGTAAAGGCTTGATTAAAATAGTTTCTTCTAAAGAAAAAGAACTTTCACAATTAGTGGGTGCTGCACCGGTTATTTGTACCTGATAATCACCTGATTGACTAACAGTACTTAATATAATGGAATTGGTATTTCCCCCTTCAACATCTGGTATGGCATCAAAAATACCGTCAAGATTTAAGTCTCGATACCATCGATAAGATTCGCCTGCATTGATAGCAGCAGCGGTCAGGGTCACACTATTTCCTGCTTCTTCACAGAACTCATTGCCACTACCTGTAACCGTAATGGTTGGAACTGTGGGTGGATTACTAATAAGTACTATTTGTCCCGCTGATACCGTGCTTATACAACTGGTAGGGGAAGGACCAACTACTTCTACTGTATAGGTGCCCGATGAGCCGGCATTCTGAAGAACTATATCCTGAGTTGTTAATGCTGCTTGTAATGCCCCATTTCTGTACCACCTGTAGCTGGTTCCTGCTAAGGAACTACTCAATGTAACAGCAGTTGTCCCTCCATCAGCACAAAATTCCGCATCTACATCGCCTGCAGTAATCTGAATGGCTGGGGTAGTAGGTATTTCATTAATAGTGACCGTTCTATTTGATGATCTCACACTCACGCAATTAGTAGGCGCATTTCCTATCACTTCCAATGACCACGCTCCTGATTCTGAAACATCATCAAGCGTAATTTCCTGAGTAGTTAGCCCTATTTGCTCCACATTATCTTTATACCACTTATATCCCGCACCTGTTACTGAAGATGCTAGCGTCACCGCAGTAGTACCTCCATCATCACAAAAAACACCATCACTGTCTACTGAGGTACCGGCTATTGTAATGGTTGGGGTGGCAGGCAGAGCAACGATATCTACTATGCGTGGATCAGAAAGAGGCCCATTACATATAATAGGGGTGTTACTTACGACACTAACTGTGTACGATCCTGATTCGGAGGAATTATCAAGTGTAATAGTTTGTGTGGTTATTCCAATAACTTGAGAGCCGTTTCTAAACCATTTATATTCGTCACCAACTACTGAAGATCTCAGTGTAATGGAATTTGTGCCTTCATCGCAGAAGGGATCATCCAAACCAGATTCTTTTTCTATGATAGGTTTTGCAGGTGGGGTGGTGATAGTTATCACAACATCCGAAGGTAAAGTTGCTGCTTTGCAGTTAGTACCACTGTTTACAGATCTGACACTATAACTCCCAGTTTGAACGGCATCATTTAAAATTAAAGTGCTAGTCGTAGACAAAAAAGTAGAAGGAGTTGAAGCTGTCTGATATAAACATCTGACGCTGACGCCG
>CAYGNU010000832.1:1335-1767 GCA_964351175.1 uncultured Roseivirgaceae bacterium
CATTCAAAACTATCAGCGCCAACTGCAGAAGCAATTAAAGTCACACTAGTAGTGCCGTTATCGTCACAAAACGAGGTAGCTCCAACAATAGCAATTGTAGCTTCATTAGGTAACGCTGAGATGGTCACATTCTGGGTTGCAGATATAAGACTTTCGCAATTACTATCTCCCTGATCACCAATTAATTTTAGACGATAGCCTGTATTTTGAATAGCAGAAAGAACTAAATCTTGGGATGTGCCCACTACTGTGGCTAAATCGGAAGCTTCAAACCATTCATAGCCCACACCAGCTCCAACTACAGGCCCTTGAAGCGTTACCGTTTCTCCGAAACATACAGCACTTGATCCTAAAGCAGAAATAGAAGGCATTGCAGGAATTTCATTTACAAGAAGTGATACCTGATCAAAACCTACAGGAACATTGACTGAG
>CAYGNU010000833.1:0-1763 GCA_964351175.1 uncultured Roseivirgaceae bacterium
GATACTAATAGTACACTGACGAGCATTGGAGGAAAAGGTGTGCTGGTAACTTCGGTTAAGGCAACACCTGAAGGGCTGTGGGCCTTAAATTATGGAGAACCTATTGGGCTTCATCTACTCAATGAAGGTCAGTGGCAGTCTTATTCAACTCTAACTTCGTCACTTTTATCCATCGAAAATACACAAGAGTATTTATGGTTGATAGTAGATCCATTAGCTGGTGGTGGAATTTTAGTATTTGAAAAGGAAACTCAGGGGATGAGATATTTAACTGATCAGTCAGGTAATGGTGGACTTCCTAATGAAATAGAGAATACGTAGGCTGTGCTTAAACACGGTAATATTTGGGTAGGTACTAATGAAGGAGTTGCTGTTTTTACTAATATAAATAATGTTTTGAGCGGAGCTGTTGATGCCATCTTGCCTATTTTCGAAAACCGGCAACTTTTAAGAGATGAAATTTTAACAGCAATCAAAATTGATGCTGGTAATAGAAAATGGATTGGTACAAACAGTGGTGTTTGGCTTTTTGATGAAGCAGCAGATAGACAACTATTGAACTTTAATATTGATAATAGTCCATTGCCCTCAAACCAGATTTTAGATATTGAGATTAATGAGAAGTCGGGGGAGGTTTTTTTTGCAACTCCAGAAGGAATAATATCCTACAGGTCAGATGCTACTGAGGCATTGGAAAAACATACAGAAGTTAAAATTTTCCCTAATCCCGTAACTTATGATTTTGTAGGAACAATCGGAATTAGTGGCCTGGCTAACAATGCTAAAGTAAAAATAACAGACTCCAGCGGAAAGCTAATTTGGGATACCAGATCAGAGGGGGGTACGGCAACGTGGAACGCACAAGATTATAATGGAAGAAGAGCTACTATGGGTATTTATTTTGTATTTAGTGCTACTGATGATGGAGAAGAAAGTTTTGTTGGTAAAATAGCTGTCATTGACTAATGCTCCATAAGACCAGAGGAATTGTTTTTAAATATTTTAAGTATCGAGACAGTTCTATTATAGTAAAAATCTTCACAGAGGCATTTGGTTTGCAAACTTATATTGTAAACGGTGTCCGGTCCTCTAAATCAAAAGGGCGCATCGCCCTGTATCAACCACTCACTTTGCTAGACTTAGTAGTTTATCATAAGCCTTCTACCAATATTAATCGCATCTCTGAGATAAAATGTGCTACGCCTTTAAAAACTATACCTTATGATATAATGAAATCATCCCTTGGAGTTTTTATGGCTGAGGTATTGTATAAGTCTATTAAAGAAGAGGGTGAAGTGGCTGATTTATTTGAATTTATTCATCATGGTATTGAAATACTAGATCATATGGAAGAAGGATTCTTCAACTTCCATTTACAATTTTTACTCAAATTGACGAAATACCTAGGGTTTGGAATTACATCTAGCGACCAATTCTTTTTATTGCTTTCAGATGACCATCTAACAAAAAAGACCAATTTGTTATTGAATCAGTCTTTCACTTTCAAGATAAAGCTTAATAATTCTGAAAGGCGAATGCTCCTAGATCATTTGATTTCTTTTTACAAGGTTCATATCGATAATATGGGAGAAATTAAGTCAATTAAGATTTTAAGAGAGGTGATGGAAGATATTCAATAGCCCAAATTCATCCCATTTTATTGATTTATGGCATATCTTTACACCAATCTAATCTACTATAGTGCGGTCCAGCACTTAAAGAAAAAATTTAACACGTAGTATTTGGTAACTTCTTTTTAGTTA
>CAYGNU010000834.1:0-1761 GCA_964351175.1 uncultured Roseivirgaceae bacterium
GAGTCGGTCAAACCCCTCTTCTACAATCATCTGTATGGCAATTTGCTTGATGTTTTCTTCCTTATGCTGGTCTCTCTGTCGCAAATTTTTATTATTTCGATGGCAAATATAAAAGAATGAACGTTCATTTATATTAATTTAATGTTAAATGTATAATTAATCATCCACTAGTAAAAAATGCTGCCTGTTAGAAATATAGAGAGACCCCGGAATACCGCCTGTCGGCAGACAGGAATCAGGGATGACATTCTGTCCTAAAAACTAATTACTCTTGCCGGACATGTTCGTTCATCTATTTTTAAGGAAACTGTACAATAAATTCTGCTTGATTTCTCCAAGTTCTGTGGCTCACAGAACTTAAGCCAAATATAATTGGTCTGTGTGCCACAGCCATGGAAATGGACTGGATCGAACTCTGGTATGACGACTGGTACAACATTGGTTATTGATGGTGGTTGGACGGTGCAGTAAGGTTTACACCAACTCTTGCCGGACCTGTTCCGGCATCTTTAGCTAAAGATTCCGATAGCAAGGAATTTATAAAAACCCCGGAATACCCCGGCCTGTTGGCAGACAGGAATCTGGGGAGAATCAAATAATTCCTTAAATTGATCTGTCAATGAAAGATTTAAACAATAAACACCATCCGATGATTTTAAGTAAGGTTCACAATAAGCTAGAAAAACTAGCCACGAAAAAAGGAATAACCATTCTATTTGTCCTTGCGCATAGTGTGTTGTTAATCATGATGCTTTACTCTTTTCCGAAAATTAATGCACAACTTGGCGCTGAAGCATTCGACCTTAGGCCCTTTGGTTATACTTCAACTGAAGCAATGGCACTGCTTCAAAATTTAGACTTCGATACCACTATTTTTTATCTTTTCCCACAGCTATTTTTGTTAGACATACTTTATCCTATTTTACTTACCCTCCTTTTGAGTGCATTAATTATTCGGTTATCCAGGTTAGCAGAAGTCAATCAACAAACTTTTTTGTCAAATCTATTTTTGCTCCCATTTGTAGCAATGTTAGCAGACTATGCAGAAAACTCCATGATTGCGATAATGATAACAAAACCAGCTGATGTCACCTCTGGATTTATTCAAACAGCTAGCGTTTTTACACAACTAAAAGCCGGAATTACGACATTAAGCTGGATAACTATTATCATCCTCTTAGTGATTTGGCTCATTAACAAAAGATCAAATAAAAATAACATCACCATTTCAGGATAGGACGAGTGAATAAGTCCCAAGAGCAACGTTCTTACAACAAGGTGTGTGACTAGCAAGATTTACAAGTAATATAGTTGGTCTGTGAGCCACAGCCCAAGGAAAAGGTATACTGGGAGAATCAAATATTTGATTAACTTGTTCTCTTAATTTAAAATAACAAGCTACGGCTGTTTGTTATTACAGTCAACCATTTTATCTATGATCAGAAATAGCACAATTTTTACTCTTCTAATTATTGCAATTATTGGATGTCAGCAGCAAAAAGAAACAAAGCCAATTGACCTCACAGAATTAACCATTACTGAAATTCATGACGCTTATAAAAATGCTACCTTCAATGCAGAGCAACTTACCAGTGCCTATTTAACACGCATCGATGAATTTGATGGTGATATCAATTCTATAACCAACATTAATCCAGAGGCTATCACTATTGCCAAAAAACTTGATCTTGAATATCAAAAAACAGGAGAACTTAGACCCCTTCATGGGATTCCGATCATTGTAAAAGACAATATCAACAC
>CAYGNU010000835.1:0-1749 GCA_964351175.1 uncultured Roseivirgaceae bacterium
CGAGGCTAATGTTTCAGGTTCAGGAAAGATAATGGTTGATGGCAACGGTAAAGACTTGGAAATCCACATCAGTGGTTCTGGGTCGGTAGATGCCGAAAATCTTAGAGTAGAAAACGTAGAAGCCAGAATTTCAGGTTCCGGTAGATGCGAAGTAAATGTTTCAAAATCAATCGATGCCCACATTAGTGGTAGTGGCAGCGTTTATTATAAAGGGGATCCAGACAAGGTCAATAGCAACACATCAGGATCAGGCAGAGTGAAGAAGATTTCTTAGAATAGTTTAGGTTAAAAACTCAAATGAAAAAGGGGGCTTATGCTCCCTTTTTTGTGTTTAAGTGATTTATAATTCCCTTCACTATTAAAAACTGCGCGAGGCAATAAGTTGCCATAATCCAAAAACCTGCATAAGCAAAAGGGTTAAGGAACTTGTTCACGGCCAGTAAAGAATCTGAAATCATAAACATAATAGCCCCACCGAAAACCAATGAAAAGCTCTGAATTGAGGAATAGCCATATCGAAGCAAAGCAGTAATAGTCATAACAACAATGACAGAGGCATAGACCATTACTGGTATTTTCATCTCTCCTAAACCAGGCTCCAAAACATATATCAAAGCGATACCAGCTAATACTAAAGTGGATCCATGTCTTAATTTTTGAGAAGATAATAATGGATTGCTAGCTGTATCATTCTTTGCCTTTCGGTAACTGAAAATATAAATAACATGAGCTAATAGGAATGAAACTAAGCCATAAATGAAAAACGTTGCATTTTGATCGTCAAACATAAGAAACATGTCGCCTAACCAAGACATTAATAGTGCAGCTAAAGTCAAATAAAATAATGAAGAGCGACTAGTAGTTGAAAATAAAAAATACACCATCAAGGCACTTATAATAAATGGCTTTGTAATTGAAAGAACTTCGAAACCAAATAAGTGACCTGACAAGTGCGTCATAACCACTATCCAGAAAAATACGATTGATAGTTTCTTCTTATTCATTGTTCAATGTTGTAGAAATTTTCCTTCTTTTTAAAATTAAATAGGCCAAGGCCAGTAAAGCTGTAAAGGCTCCAATACCAAAGGTAATAGGGAAATTAGCGGGATCATTAGAGAATGTCCAACCTGATATAATCGCCCCAAGCATGATCCCTGCTTCAAGGGCTATGAAAGTAGTAGCCATAGCTTTACCTCGATTTTTGTCATCGCTTAAGTCTGCCGTCCAGGCAAATAGCGTTGGAGAGTTCATGCCTACGGCCAGTCCATAAATAACAGCTCCCGTAAAAAACATGGTAATACTTTCTGAAAAGCCGATGATTAATAAACCAACAATATAAAAGGAAGCTGCGATAATTAGAACTGGCTCACGACCGAACTTATCAGATATTTTACCTGCGAATATTCTGATCATCAAAGAGGCGAAAATAAAGACCGTCATAAAAGTACCTTTATTCAAAAATGGACTCTCTGAATGATCAAGTCCTAAGTGGACACTGAAATCAGGTATAATGGTAAGTATTATTCCAAAAGGAAAAATAGTTAAAAACATGACAATGGCAGGAGGAATAGCCGTCCTTTCAAATATTTCATGCCTTGTAATTGATAAATGAGATAATTTGAATTTCTCCTTATCAACCAAGGTTTCTTTCATACCAGCCAAGATGATAATAGATAGAATGGCAAAAGCTGAAGAAACACCAAACATAACATCTGTTGAATAGCTTTTGGCTATGGCACTACCAATAGT
>CAYGNU010000836.1:0-1748 GCA_964351175.1 uncultured Roseivirgaceae bacterium
GAAATGGTTTCCCAGGGCTATTGAGGTATTCTTTCCCATTGTCCTAATTTGATGTATATTTCAAAGGTACCAAAGATTGGTAATCATAGCAACTATACGATCAGAACGATTGTGCTGTACATAGTTAAACTTGGTTGTTAGGACACGAAGATTCAAAATGGTAATGCTTACCAAAATGGAAAAATCCTTAGAAGAGACGAAAAAAGGAATCACCAATCTTTCTAAAATTTATTCATCTGGGTATGTTTAGAACTGAAAGTTGTTGATTTGCAACAGCTAAATACATTTTTTACCTGCTGTTAGAAGCTTTCCTTTTTTCCAACTGCTACTTTCTAAATAGCTGGTTTCAATTCCACGTTCAAGTTGGATTTCGTTACTCCAAATATATCGGTGGGGCTGTTGTTTCAGACTATCCAAATATCTTTCAGCCTTCGGGTTGAAAAAATAGTAGCTGAAATCTATTTCGGTTGTATCAATTGCAATTAAGGCTACTCTGAATTTCATTTGGGTATGCTCGTAATCTTTGACTGAGCAGACAGACGAACTTAGTTCCAGAGGTTGTTCAGGAGTTACAGTTGCCCAAGTCAAGAAATTAGAATCACAAGACGAACAAAGTTCTAATTGGTTAGGTCGGTTGGTAGTGGAGAAATCTCCCCATGAGCAGGTCATGAGATAGATTGGAATTAGTTTATCAGAGTTGGCAGTCGTCAAAAGAGGAACTGTTTATCAGGATAGAATTGCACTAAAAAAAGTTGAAATGGCTTGATTTTATCATAGATATCGCCCAGCTATCCGCTGTGTGTCCGAAGATAGCTAGAAAGCAGTAAAATAGCGAATCCAGATCCACTTTCAGAAAGCACCGTTACACATGGCGAATGAGTGTCTGTTACCAGCTTTTTAATGTACGTGAATTTGAACTATCTCACCTCTTCTTCGCCATGCTGTTCCGTTGGTCAATGAGATCCAAGTTCGTTTACCAACTTTATATTCTTCTTCGTCGTATTTCATTCCTTCTCTTGTTGTTGTGACGTTCACAAGTTCAATTAAAATTCGGTTCCCATCCTTATCAATTTCTTTCACAATTGAAGTTAGGTCGCATCTACCTTGAGTGTTCGTGAAGGCTCTAATCATTCCCATTTCATAGAAGTGGTTAGTTAGAGTATCTCCAATGGAGTATTTTTCAATCGGTGCGACATAATATTTTTCGGGGTTGTTAACCATGTCCAAATACAAATCAAGTTGTCCTTGAAAATCTATGTCCTTACCAGAAAGTTGACGATGGAATGAAATTAAAATCATATAAGTCATATCCTCAGGGTTCCCAACTCCAAGATTATTGAAATACTCCGAGAGTTCAGATCCTCTCCAAAGTTTCCAGTCGTTCCTCATTTGAGTTCCGAGTCCAACGAAGTTTGTTAGGGAGACGGCTTTTGATTCATCCTCTTCTTGGATGAAGCTTGTTTTAAAGTTGTCACTTAACAGAAAGTTTAGCCGTTCTAGGCAGGCGTTGATATCTGTTGGGATAACTTTCCAATCCATGCGGGTTTGTCCAAAAGAGTTCAGGGAAAGGAAAAGAAATACTATTAAAAGGTTCCTCATGAGTTTGTAAGAATTGCTGATAACAATCGAATATAGTAAGCATTATTCACTTTATAGATTCAGTATAACCTTATTTCTACAACCAAACCCAATTACCACAGACACAATGGTTCCACACACAACCTACGAGATAATTATTAAAATTCCAA
>CAYGNU010000837.1:0-1747 GCA_964351175.1 uncultured Roseivirgaceae bacterium
TTTTTTGCTTCGTGATTTTTTTCATGATGAAAGCTGGATTTACTGGCGAATGAACTTTGGAATAATTGACTTGATTTAGTCGAGTTAATTTTCGTTTCTACCATAAAACTTTACTGAATAATAGTTTTTTGTTCTTTGATTAAATGATGGCTTCACTCTTTTTGAAGTAGTTTTACTAGCGTCCGATGAAAATCTTAAATTATTAATCGCTCAGGCACTTTTACAGCATTGCCTAAATTCTCAAAAAGAACAAAAAAAATATCGGCTTGTTATTGGAGTTAAATTATGACCGTTACAAATTTTCTAATCAAGCATAGTTTTCATTTGGCTTTAATGATCATGAGCTTCCAAGCTTTTGGACAAGTTTGCAGTGGAAACTTTGGAAATAATATCTTCGAATCAGGAGATTTTGGAACGGGATCATCTCAGATATTAATGAGCGACCCCCAAATTGCTCCTGGCTATATCTATACCACTTCTTTACCCCCCAATGACGGTTATTATACCATAGCCAATTACTTGAGCCAAGGTCAGGTTTATGGTGATTGGCTGGCCATAGGAGACAACAGCTCTGATACCAAAGGTTATATGATGGTGGTAAACGCAAGTAATGAACCGGGTCTTTTTTATGAGCAAACCATCACAGGGTTGTGTGATGATGTTCTATACGAGTTTTCAGCAGATATTATAAATTTAATAAGATCTTGGTCTACCGACAGGATCGATCCTAATGTATCTTTTTTGTTGGATGATAAAGTGGTTTATGGCACGGGAAATATTCCAAAAAATGAAGTATGGAATACATATGGGTTCACCTTTAGAACAGCACCTGGCCAAACCACTATTAAACTGTCATTAAGGAATAATGCCCCCGGAGGAATAGGCAATGATCTAGCACTTGACAATATTACTTTTCGACCTTGTGGGTCACAAGCACTCATTTTACCAGAATCCGTAGCAAATATTTGTGAAGATGGCGAGCCTATTGAAATTTCTGCCACTATTGTAGGGTCAGCCTTTGAAGAAACATTTATTCAGTGGCAACAAAGTTTCGATGATGGAAGCACTTGGGTGGATCTGGAAGGAGAGACAGCGCAAAGTTTTAGGTTTGATGATTTAAGTAGTGGAGATTATTACTACCGCTATCTTTTGGCCGATAGTAAAGAAAAATTGGAAAATGAGAAATGCAGAACTTTTTCCAATACTAAAATTGTGCAAGTCATTCCTAAGTTTGTCAATGTTACAGATTCAATATGCGAAGGTTTATCTATACCGTTAGGTGATAATAATATATTCTCAGCGGGTATTTATATAGATACCCTTCAAAACATAATTGGGTGCGACAGTATAGTCACGCTTGACTTAACAACAATAAAAACAAACCTTCAA
This sequence comes from uncultured Roseivirgaceae bacterium, assembly GCA_964351175.1. GTDB lineage: Bacteria > Bacteroidota > Bacteroidia > Cytophagales > Cyclobacteriaceae > Fulvivirga. The sequence goes on from CAYGNU010000837.1 coordinate 1,390, forward strand.
GGTGTTTTTAATATTACAGATCCTTCCTGTGATTATTTATCTGACGGATCTATCGAAATCGAATCACTCACAAATCAAGGTCCATACGCCATAGAAATCGATTCAGAAAATGCAGTGGATTCAGGAAGTATTAAAGAACTTGATGCTGGTGCTTATAGGTACTCCATTGAAGACCGATATGGCTGTGTGCTGGATACCGTATTATTTTTATCAGACCCGCCTGCTTTCGAAGTTAATTTAGGGGCGGATCAAACATTAATATTAGGTGAACGATACGAATTAAGTGGTTTTCTATCTGAACCAGCCTCAGATTACGAATGGGAGCCTGAAACCATCAGTTGTGAGCCCCCATGCGAGT
>CAYGNU010000838.1:0-1743 GCA_964351175.1 uncultured Roseivirgaceae bacterium
TTGTTCCTTACTCTTATTATACCCCGGTTTTAGAAGTATCAGGTAAAGAAAAAAGGCTTATTAACCTAATATTAACGACTTAGCTCTCTTACTAGGAAGTTTCAGGCCCTTATAAGCTATTGAAAAGAGAATTTCGCTCATGCCTATAATTTGGACACTCTCTAGAGAATTTTCAACTAAACTTTAGGCAAATCTTATTACGAGCTAGAATACCTACACTTATCAATTGAAGGAAATGTCTATGAAAACGCTTATATTAGTAATGGCCTTAAGCCTCGCTTTTGTCTCCTGTACAAAAGACGAAGAGAAAGTAGCAATTCTTGATAGTGGCCTTATTGAAGTCCCTTACAAGTTTGCAGTGCTCGCAAACTCTGATGCACTAGAGAGCTCTCCAGTATCAATGGACTTTAAAGACATCGATGCCTATTTACTCAAAGAAAAGAAAAAGAGAAAAAAAACGGAGCTCACTGAACTTGAAATGAAAATTTTGTCCGATATTCAAAATACAGGTAAGGTCAATAAAGACGATATTAAGCAGGCCTTTATCGAGGCTTTCATTGCTGATAAAGACTATGATGAAAATGATAGTAAGAACCAGGCCGTATTAGACTCTTTTGAAAATTACTCCCTCGCAGCTTCAACTCATTTCACAGGTTGGGAGACACCACTAGACTTAAAAGAGCAGTATGATGACTATTTTGCTCAAAAAAGTGATGACTTAAATTATCCATACCTTATTTATAATAAGAACTACCCCAATATTTTTGATGCCTTTGAATCACATAGGTTTCAATGCTTTTCAGGTACATCTCTCTTTCTCACAACATTGATGAGCATGCTAGATGCTAAAGATATTCAAAGTAAAAAGCTCGTTGTTATTTATCAAAGTGGACATGTGCTGCCTGGATATATCACTCAAAAAGATGGCCACACTTATGTTCAAGGTGTTGAGATGACAGTGCTAGGTAGAGGGGCCAAGTATATAGCTGAAACAAAAAACCTTAAAGATCATGAAGCAAGAGTTATTCGCTACGAGGATTTTATTCTTTTGAATATTTTTAAGAATAAGGTTGCCAATATTGAAGAGGTCGCAAAAAATATAATCTCCTATAATGAGACTCTGATAGGCAAACAACAGAATATTCCTTTGAATCTGATAGATGATTTATATGTTGTTAACGCAGACCCATTAAACTTTGGCACTGCCACTGCTCCTGAAGGTGATATTCTCCCTCCAAGAGTTGATGAAGTCATCCCGATTCCTGTATTTGATACAAATAATGCTACCCTGCAAGCAGTTTGGGATACAGAACCTTTCTTACAAGAAGAAGTGGAATATGAAGAAGGCTTTTATGCTGCAGAAGAAAATGAGAGTGAAATCGTTTTCATGCGGTATGAGGTAGACTTTAAATATGAAATGGAAGAAATTACCATTGGAGAGAAAAAACATTCCTTTGAAAGTCAGAGAACTATTTTAAAACTCTACACTCGAGACCAACTTGTATTTGAAGTACTAAGTACATCCCAAAATGAAAGGAAGAATACAGTAAGAGTTAAGCAAATTGATGATAATGAACATGGTGCAACCCAAGTAAGAAATGTAGAAATTGATGATTTTCTCTTCTATGAAATCCAAAGCGAATTTGAGCAAATAAAAAAAAGAAATGAATTCAATTCGATAATGCAAAAGCAATTCTTTAACATCCCTAAAGAACAGTTTAAAGGATCAGAGAACGACTAAAC
>CAYGNU010000839.1:0-1730 GCA_964351175.1 uncultured Roseivirgaceae bacterium
AGCTAACTACTTCATTGATTATACTGATAAGATCAAGGAAGCTGAGGCTATCTACAATGAAAGTTACTATGGAGTTATAGAAAAACAGATTGACCCTTGGCATAAGGACTATGTAAACATTCTGAACCACCTAGCTACTTATAATGAAATTACAGATCAATATAAAAAAGCTTCTGAATTACTTAATGAAGCTCTATTTGCTGCTCGTGCAAAATATGATAATAAGGACCCAGATTATGGAGTAGAGTTGGTCGATATTTCTAGTCTTCAAATAAAAATTGGTGATTATGAAAATGCCAATAGCAACATAAAAGATGCAGTAAATATATTAGAAGGCGAACGCAGAAATGAATACAGAGTGGTTGACTATGTACAAGCTTTAGAAGTACAAGCCCAACTATATGCAATTCAGGGGTTATTTGATGATGCTGAAGGCACTCTTACCACATCTGCAAAATTGTTGAAAAGAGCTGAGTCAACCGTTTACTATGATGAACTTGGTGCTGCAGAAGACTTATCTAACATATATATCACTTTAGGAAGGTATAATGAAACAGAAATTCTCATAAAAAGACTAATGGACTCTTATAGTAAAAGGTATGGCTCTGAATCAAGAAGATTACTAATACCATTAGTCAATAGGGGAAGAATTGAATTAATTAATGGGGACTATCCTGCTGCAGAGCAGACAGCGCTCAAAGCAAACCGCTTAAGTACTTCTATTTTTAATGAAAATTCAACAAAAACTACGCCATCACTTCTGCTGTTATCAGAAATCTATACAAGCATTGGTGATTATGAGAAAGCAGAAAATAATATTAAAAAAGCCATTAGAATTCAGGAGGCCCAGTTTGGTAGAAATCATGTTGATGTGGGCAAATCATTAACTCAATTAGGAATCATAAAATTTCATAAAGGAGATAACTTAAAAGAGGTTGAGAAGATCTTAGATGAAGCCAAAGATATCATTATTGCTAAATTGGGAAATAGAAACCCAAACTATGCCAATATTCTAACAGACATGGCAAGGGTTTATATCTCGGGCAAAAAATATGATGAAGCGTTTAATGCGCTGATATTAGCAGAAAATATTTGGATCTCTAAAGTAGGTCGAAGAAATAATATAAATACTGCTGCCATATATACTCTTACTGGTGATATCCACTACTTACAACGTAGTTATGACCAAGCTGAGGAAGAGTATGAAAAGGCAAAAAAACTGTATGAAAAGTTTTTTAATAGGAATCACCCAGAGTACGTAAAAGTACTTTCTAAGTTGAGTAAGGTTTATTATATGGAGGGTGACACCAAAAGATCACTTAAGAATATCGAAGAAGCTTTAGCTAACTATCAGAATTTTATTAGAGAATATTTTCCCGCCCTTAGCGAGAGAGAAAAGGCCAAATATTGGAACACTATCAAATCTGACTTTGAGTTTTATAACACACTAGCCTTCAAATCGATGGATATCGATAAAAAGTTAATTGGTTATGTTTATAATAATGCACTTTTAACCAAGGCCATCTTATTGAATTCATCTATAAAAATCAGAGAAAGGATTCTTAATAGTAACGATACTGATTTAAAAACTAAGTACAATAATTGGATAGAAAAGAAGGAGCAACTTACCAATGTACTTTCAATGAGTATCGAGCAGCTGCAGGAAAATCAAATTGCTCCTGTAGTGTGACGTGGGGAAGTAGATAGACTTGAATATGAAGTATGGATAA
>CAYGNU010000840.1:0-1729 GCA_964351175.1 uncultured Roseivirgaceae bacterium
AATAAACATTACACATGCCGTTTTCGTCAGGCGCAGATTTATAAAGCTTTTTGATGATAATAGCCTTACCTTTTCCTATTTCGACAAATATCTCCTCGTTATTTTTTAAACCGTAAAGGAAAGCTGTTGTAGGAAGCCTCCAGACCTCACCATACTCTTGCCAATAATGATAGAAGTCCGTAAATACTTTAGGATAAAGCTTATAAGACAAGAAATCCAGCTCATCACAATATTCATCAAACTCCTTATGAAAAGCTGCATATTCCTTTTTAAAATCAATAGGTTCTAAATGGGCATTAGGTCGATCTGTAAATGGTTTTTCACCTTTTAGAATAATTTTGGCTACATCTTTAGGGAAACCTCCATAAGGCTGTCCTAACTCACCTTTAAACAAGCTCACAACAGATTCTGGAAATGAAAGTGTTTCTCCGCGCTCTAATACATCTTTAGTTGTTAAATTATTAGAGGTTAAGAATAATGCCATATCACCCACTACTTTGGAGGAAGGTGTTACTTTAACTATATCTCCAAATAGCTGATTAACAGCAGCATAGTTTTCCTTGATTTTATCAAATTTATCTTCCAAACCGAGGCCTCTGGCTTGAGGTCTTAAGTTAGAATATTGCCCGCCAGGGATTTCGTGTTCATATACTTCGGCAGTACTAGCTTTCAATCCTGATTCAAATGGATAATACCACTCACGAACAGTCTCCCAATAGTTTGAATACTTATTCAGTGATTTTATGTCCATTTCATTTTCTCTTTCGTGACCCTGCATGGTTGTAACAAAAGAGTTAAAATTTGGCTGAGATGTTAGTCCTGACATAGAGCTCAAAGCCACATCTACCACATCGACACCAGCATTTACGGCCTCCATATAAGTAAGGCTTTGTATCCCTGCAGTATCATGGGTGTGAATGTGAATAGGAATATCAATGGCCTGTTTAAGTTCGGTAATTAGCAATTTAGCACTAGATGGCTTGAGCAAACCAGCCATATCTTTAATAGCCAGAATATGTGCTCCTTCATCTTCAAGCTGGCGTGCCAAATCAAGATAGTATTGAAGGTCATATTTCGTGTCCTTTCGCTGGATATCTCCAGTATAGCAAATACATGCTTCAGCAAGTGCTTCGGTTCGTTCTCTTACAGTTTTTATGCTCACCTTCATTGCTTCGACCCAGTTAAGAGAATCGAAAATTCTAAAGATGTCAATCCCGGTCTCCCAAGATTTAACAATAAACTTTTCAATCAGATTATCCGGATAAGCCTTGTAACCTACACCGTTAGAGCCACGCAATAACATCTGCAATAAAACATTTGGCATTGCGGACCTAAACATCCTTAATCTATCCCATGGATTTTCATGAAGAAAGCGCATGCACACATCAAAGGTAGCGCCACCCCAAACCTCCATACTGAAGATATTTGGATGATGTTTAGAGAAGCCTTCAGCTACTTTCAACATGTCAATGGTTCTAACACGAGTAGCCAATAATGACTGATGAGCATCTCTAAACGTAGTATCTGTGTATTGGATAGGCTTTTCCTGCTTTAGCCACTCAACAAAGTTATCTCTACCCATCTCGTTGAGCCTGTCTTTAGTCCCTTTTGGGTGCTTAGAGAGCCTATCAAAAACAGGCACCTTGGCAGCATGCAGCACCTGGTTTTCATCTACTCTTTTCACCATCGGATTGCCGTTGACAGCAATCTCGGCCACATAGTTCAACAG
>CAYGNU010000841.1:0-1724 GCA_964351175.1 uncultured Roseivirgaceae bacterium
GGTTTTTACATCAGTTACTTGAAATCAAAAACAAAGGCAAATGGCCTTCTTCCAAAACATCAACAGATGGTCTACATGATTTTAGGCATAAGGAGTTAATAGTTTTTGTTACAGATATGTATGAAGCTGAAGGTGAATTAACTCAGTTTATCAATCGATTAAAAACTAAAAGAAATGAGGTAATTGTAATCCATTTAATGGCTGATAATGAGCTGAGTATGGATTATAAAGGTGCGGTAACTTTAGAAGATTTAGAGACACATCAACGAGTAAAGGTTGATGCTTCGGCAGTAAAGGAGAGCTACTTATTAGAAATGAATAAATACTTGGCCAACACAAAATCAGATATGTTACATAACGGAATTGATTATACGGTATTTAATATAAAGGACAATGTAGGAGAGGTGATCAATAAATTCTTGAAACAAAGATTGACATTGCTTCAATGAATTTCATACATCCGACATATCTCTTTGGTTTACTGGGTTTTATCATCCCAATTGCTATACATTTATGGAATAAGAAGGAAGCAAAAGTTATTAAAGTTGGTAGTATTCAATTTGTTCCTACACAAGATTCCAATCAATCCAAAAGCATTCAGCTTAATGAAATTTTCCTGCTATTATTGAGATGTTTGTTATTGGGAATTATTTCATTTCTAATGGCCGGATTGATTAGCACAGAAGGTTCTGTAAGAAAAAATGTGGTTTTAGTTGATCCGGAATTGCTGACAGATAGTAGAGTCCAAAAAGCACTTGATACGCTTGATGCTGAAAGTATTGATTTGAGATTGATGATAAGTGATGTCCCTATTTATGATCCTGAAAAAGAGACTGATGACAAACCAGTGAGCTTATGGGAGTTAACTAATGATCTGAATAAACTTAATGCTGATTCAGTTCTTGTGTTTACAAAACAATCACTTATCGGGATACGAGGTAAAAGACCTGAAATAAATAAAGCGGTCAGCATTATTTCAATTGATCCATTAGAAACAAAGAAATACCTGGCAGCAGCTTATCAATTAGCTGATAAGTACATTTTGCTTTATGGAAATTCAGATGGTTTGTTTACAACTTATAGTCAGCAGACTGTTGTTAAATTACCCGAACAGGTTTTAGTGAATGGTAATGAAGTTAAACTTAAAGATCAGACAAACTGGACAACCATAAAAAAAGCGGATACTTTGAAAGTGGTATTGGTTTATGATGATGAATTTTTGAAAGAAAAGACCATTTTAGAGGCTCAGATTAGAGGGATAGCTGAATATACCGGTTTTCCGATTAATTTAATCGCACAAAAGAGCAAAGTGTTGACAGCTGAACCAGATTGGCTATTCTGGCTCGTGAAGGATGAAAGGACAGCAACTAAAGCAAAATCGGTAACGATAAAGGAAGATGACTTTAAGCCATTATTATATAAGGGTTATTCAAATGATAGCTATCATTTGAATACTAGATTAAGCTATGATAATGTGCTAGCTAACGACCTTTCAATTAAACTATTGGAATTATTTTATGAACAACCAGTAGATAATAATGACCAAAGGGTTGTTTCAGCATCACAATTGAATCCTGCAAAGAATCTAAATGTTGAGTCAATTCAAGTGCAAAGCAAAGTGGCGAATCAATGTTGGATTTGGGTGTTGCTCCTAATTGCTTTCGTATTTGAACGGTTTGTATCAATGAAAAAGGCCTTATGAGTGAAGGATACAAAATAATGAA
>CAYGNU010000842.1:0-1717 GCA_964351175.1 uncultured Roseivirgaceae bacterium
GACGCCCTCGTTGAAGCGATCCTTGCCGTTATGAGTGAGGAAGAAGCCGCGCCGGAGCAGCAACAGGCCCAGAAGGACGGCGCGACGGCGCAGCCCAATGCACCGCCGCAGGGAGCCGGAGGCGGTTCCGAGAATCCGCTTGCGAGCGGTTTTGAAACCCCTGCCCCGCTCGATCTGTCCGACGATCCGGTCCCGGTTGTCTCGGCCACCACGGAAGGCTGCGACGTTCGGATTGCCTTGGAAGAAGGCGTAGCAATCGTCCAGGAGCAAACCGTTCGCGACGGTGTTCCCCAAGGCGATTGTTCCGATACGCTGACCCGGCTCACGATCCAGGAGAGCTTTGTCGGTTGCACTGACATCATTGCAGACGACCATTCCACGGCTACCGCTACCTTTCGGCGCTTCTTCGTCTCGACGGACACCACAACCCAGTTCATCGACGCCGATTGCGTACCGTCCGAAGACCTGGTTTTCGACATCGTTGAAGACACCGAAGGCTGCGGCTTCCGTGTCGATCCGCAAGAGGAACTTGCCTTCCAGCAAGCCCGGCTCACCTACAACGACCGGACCAATCGCCGCGTCGAATTGACCAAGTGTATCGATTCCGAGGAAGTCGCGCCTGTTGCGACCGTGATCGACACCGAAGCCTGCGATATCCGCCACGACTTCGATGCCGGCACCTCTTTCGAGCGCGGCATTATCTCATTCGACGCAAATGGCGTGCGGCAGACCTTCGGCCAGTGCTTCGATACAGAGGTGACTTTCGCTCACTTCGAAGACAATACCGGTTGCGATTTCGTCACCGATCTAAACACCAATCGAGCTTTCCCCACGTCGAGAACCGCATTTTCCCGCAACGGTCAAACGGTCCTGATCGACGCCGCGTGTGAGCCGGATAAAACCCAGGCAATCGGCCTGGAAGCGACCACGACGGGCTGCGACGGCCTTTTCGCCGACGACTTCCCGAACCAGCAATCCTACCCGTTGCACCGCCTGTTCTTCACCCATGAAGGCGAGGCGAATTTCGTAACAAACTGCATCGCCGACACCGACACCGCTCTTACTCACCAAGAGCAGATCAACGGCTATGAAAACAACGACACGAATCTTGAGGCTCTGCCGAAAACTGAAATCTTTGTTGTCTTCAAGGGTGTCGAATACGTGCGTCGGCCCGCTTCCGTCGCGGATGATGCGATCGCCATTCCCTACGCCTTCGTTCGGTCCCGCGAGGTTGCCGTCAACGAGACTTTCCAGGGCTGCGACAAGTTCACCGAGCATGTGAAGGTCGATACCTATATGCGGCCCGACAATACGGAGCTGGACCGCGAAGTAGGCCCCGGCGAGACGACAGGCCCGACCAATGGATGTTCAACGGTCATCCAGACGCCGACATGGGAGATCGTGTCCGAATCCTCTCAGGCGTTTACCGGCAGCAATTGTTACGACGACGGCTTGCCCGCCAATTTCCAAGTTAAGAGGCGGCATTGCGACTACAAAGGGTCTCGCATCCTGTCGCGCGACGACGGTGCTGAAATTCCCCAAACTTCCGTCAACACCAACCGGATTAGCCACCAGACCCAAGTTTGCACCCGTTTCACCAACGAATTTCCCGACGATCCGCCCCCCTGCGCAGACCCGTTCACCGGCACCGATCAAATCCAGTGGAACCAAGCGGAGCAGTGGTAAGTCATGATGCTTGAGAACCATCTGGCCCCGC
>CAYGNU010000843.1:0-1716 GCA_964351175.1 uncultured Roseivirgaceae bacterium
CCGACCGCAAGGCCATCTCCACTTGACGGTTCATTCGTATCCACAGTACCGTAAACATTAAATGTGGTCGTTTCAGAAAGGTTACCAGTATTAAAATCAAGTGCGGCACCTGTCCCTGAAATCGGACCATCAATGATACTATCAGCACTATTTCTTAGGTAATATTCAACGCCACTCACCGATGAGCCTATTGAAATGGTTGTCCCTTGAGTCCCATCTAAACAAAAATCAGTTTGTGCGGCTGTGACCTTTTCATCCTCAATAATTGAACTAACCGTAACAGAAAATTCTATGCTAGTAGAGTTTCCATTTTCGTCTTCTGCTGATAGCGTTACGGCATTGACTCCTATATCAGCGCAAGTAAATACTGATTGGCTTAAGGAAAGGTCAAGGGTAGATGTGCAGTTATCTGATGACCCATTGTCAACCATTCCTGTAGTGATCTGAACGGCACCAGTATTAGCATCTAATTGCACCTCCAGATCATTAGTCACCAAAGCAGGCGCTGTTGTATCAATAACATGAATAGTCATAGAAGATTGATGGGTAAGACCGGAACCATATGATGCAGTGATAACCACGTCATTAACTCCTGTTTCTGTACAATCAAATACAGATTGATCTAATGAGAAAGTGACGGAAGAACAATCCGAAGAACCCGTTTTATTAATATCTGCAACAGCAATAGTTGCATTACCTGTTTCATCTAAATAAATAGATGTATCGGCAAAAACAATAGTGGGCTTTACAGTTACAACTGCACTAGCTGAATTGGTATTACCAAGGTTGTCTTCAGCAGTAAGTGTAACAGTATTATCACCTAATTCATCACAAGTGAATGAAGTTACATCTAAACTTAGCGTCACAGGATCTCCACAAGAATCAGCTGAGCCGTCATCCACATCTTCTGTTGAAATTGAGGCATCTCCATTTTCGTCCAAAAAAACTGTTACATTTTTTGTGATAGCAACAGCACCAGTGCTTGAGGAACATTCACTTCTATAGTACACATTGTCAAAGTTTGCTCTACCCCCGGAGTTGTAGCCAGGAGACCTCAATGCTATGTATTGATTAGAACCCGTATAGCTCGAGAGGTCAAATGTGTAGCTGGTTGGGGTCGTTTCAGTAGGTGTAAAACTGGTGATTGTCTGGAATGAAGGGTAGCAAGTTGCGCATGGCATTGTACCAACATCAATTGTCCCTGCTCCGAAGAAGGAATTAAACCTACGGGCATCAAGTGTTAAGACACCCTGGGCATTATTTACCAGCGGCAAAACTGCTACCTGTTCAAAATTTCCTGATGGCCACATTCTCAGCTCACCAGTACTAACATAGGCACCTCCTGCCAAATTCCAACAGACATTGGATGCACTGAAATCCTCATCTACAACAGCATTGACCCCACATTGTGAGTAAGATTGTGAATAGATTAAGACAGTAATAGTAAAAAGTAATTTTTTCATTTTGATCTTTTTAAGGCTTCTATAGATCAAAAATGAATGTCTCTATGAGTTGTTGATTAAATCAACTTCCGAATTGAGTGTTTGACTTTCCCAAAAATAGGGTTATATAAAAGATGGTCGATGAACTAAACCAAACCTTCGATAAGGCTAAACATTCTGCATCACAACGAAAAACTCATCTTTCTTATCTCGTGAGATACTCACAATTTCATCATTGTCCATAATGATATATCCACCGTCTTGATTGACATAT
>CAYGNU010000844.1:0-1714 GCA_964351175.1 uncultured Roseivirgaceae bacterium
AACTACATAATTCATCTACCCTGGCTGTGATACTCATCTTATGAATGCCCGATCAAAAATGCATTAAGGTAAAATCTAGTCACAAACCCGAGAGAAGTGAATTGGATCCTACAAAGCACAAGTGTTTGTTGCCAATGTCTGAAGTGAGCAAAATATTCAAATAAACGGTTTCATAGCATAATGAAATGGTGCGGTTTTTGTATTGCAAAAACAAAAAACATCAGGGAATTTGAAAGCACTTTCAGTCGATATAAAAGGGAGTAATAGAAATTTTAGGATATCAATATTAATTTTTGTCTTATCAGCATTTACATCCAGTGCGTATGGCCAGCTTACTCAAGCTGAGCGTTTCGAAATTGATATCACCCAAATAGGAGGTAATTATCAAGTTGTTACTTGTGAAGATGGCGTTCTAATATGGTCAAAATGGAATATCAGAAATTCACTGGATACTGTTGCATTAAAAGTTAGTTTTTTAGATACCAACCTCTCTGAACAGTGGAGCGATACTTTCGCTTGGAACAGGCACATAAGATTAATCGACCAAAAAAGTTACGGATCAAAGATTTATATTTTATTCAAAGACTACTTTAATACTGGCAATAATTTCGAATTGTTGGAAATAGATGTTTTGTCTGGTAACAGCCAGTTGAGATCAATAAGCAATGATCTGACATTTAACTACTTAGATTGGCAAGTAACCGATAAGGCCGTACTTATTGGCGGGTATTCTGAATTCAATCCGATAGTTATTTATAAAAATTATTCAGAGTCTTTACCAAAGATTCTACCAGGATTATATGGACATAAAATAGAAATGACCCAAATAAATCTCAGCTCAGATGATACAATTGAAGTACTAACTGCTGGCAAGGGGAAAATGGGAAATAGGGGCATTTTCATAAATTCCTATAATCAGGATGCCCAATTAATAAATACAGCCAAAGTAAAAGCTCCTGATTATAAGCATATTCTTACTTCTGGAATTAAAACACCGATAAATAGTACTTCCTCGCTGGTGGCAGGTACATTTAGTGAACAAAATACAAATTACTCGCAAGGGATATATATCACCAAATTGAATCATCAAAAACAACAGATGATGAAATTTTATGATTATACTGATTTAGATAGCTTTTTCAATTATCTGCCTGCTGGAAAAGAAAAACGCTTACTCGGAAGAGCAAAACGAAAGGAGGCGAAAAACAAAAATTTAAAACTTACATATAATTTAAGTTTTGAACGATTTTTCAAATATCAAAATATTTTCATACTGACTGGAAGTGTTAGTTCGACTCGGAAAGGCAATTTCACACATGCCATAGTGCTTGCCTTCGATAAAGATGGCAACCTACTATGGAATGATCGCTTTGAGTTAAAAGAAACAAATATTCACTGGTCACTTAAAAAAGACAAGTTAAATGCGCTTTATACTATAGAAGATAAAATACACATAGAAATTATTGGTGATGATGGTGTTTCTGGATCATATGACTCAATAGATATGGATAGTATACAATTGTATTCTGAAGATGTGGTTCGAAGTAATACAATAGGTGGTATAGGTAAGTTGAATAACAATACATACATAATTAGCGGAATTCAATCACTGAAAAACAAAGAAAAAAAAGGTGCAGGACGTAATCGAACTGTTTTTTTTATTAATAAATTAATATTAGAATAAAAATATTTTTCGTGGCCAATGTTTAAAGAG
>CAYGNU010000845.1:0-1708 GCA_964351175.1 uncultured Roseivirgaceae bacterium
GATCTGTCATTTTGTCGCTTGTTGTTTGGTCTTTCTTCTGATTATAAAAGAAATGATTAGTGCCACACTTCCAAATAAAGCAACTGCAAGAATTTGAGACGTATGCAACAAGGTGGCTAGAAATATGCCCGTGGTTTCGTCAATTGAATACAGTAAAAGCATACCCGCAATCATACCATGATACGTGCCAAATCCGCTTTGTACAGGAAGTGAGAGTGCTATTCCACCGGTAACCAAAAGCATCAATCCAGCACTTAGATCAAGATGTGATGTTTCAGGCAAGGAAAAAATAATAATGTAAGACATCAGGAAATAGACTCCCCATAAGATGATTGTCGAAATAACAAATCCACCGGGACGCTTGATATCCTTTAAAGAAAGAAAACCCGCCACAAAGCCCTTTATCAAGTCAGCAAACTTCCCTTTCAATCTATCTTGTCTTTTAACAAAAAGTATCAAAACAATTATTCCGACAATTGCTGCCGCAATGATCAAAGTGATGACGTATTCCGGGATATTAAGATCCTTATAGGCAGTTTCAAGAAAAGTAATCAGGCGATTTGACTCAAGTGTCAAACTCAAAAGGATAAGTACAAATAATGTGACCACATCGATGATCCGTTCTGTAACCACGCTTCCAAGAGCTGAAGGCATAGTCACGTTATCATTTCTTTTTAAAACCGCACAACGAGTGATCTCACCTAAACGAGGTAACGCAAGATTGGCCAGGTATCCTATAAGAACCGCAAGCGTAGTTCTTGAAGTCTTAAGATCATAACCTAAGGGTTCCAATAAAATATTCCAACGATATGCCCGAGCTAAATATGCCACCATTGACAATGCAATTGACAATAGTACCCAGCTGTAATTAACAGATTTTGCGCGCTCCCAAAATGTCGCCCATTCAATGTTTCTAAAAACAAGGAAGAGTAATAAAGCTGCAAGACCTACACTGGTCAGGACCTTTAAAAGAGTAATTAGGTTTTTCGGCATCTTTATTTAAGACCCTAACCGGTTCTTTTCATCAGGGAAGATGACCACCGGCTCATGAGACTTTACTTCATTGGAATCAAGGGAGCAGTAAGAAATAATAATTACAATGTCGCCTACCTGAGCTTTTCTGGCAGCAGGTCCATTCAAACATATTTGACCAGAGCCTCTTACTCCTTTTATCACATAGGTTTCTAATCGTTCACCATTGTTAATATTAACAATTTGCACCTTTTCATTCTCTACTAAATTGGCAGCATCCATTAAATCCTCATCTATAGTAATAGACCCAACATAATGAAGCTCTGCTTCAGTGATTTTAACTCTATGAATTTTTGACTTGAGTACCTCTATGTACATTCCCTTCTTATTTGAGGCGCAAATATAAATTATCGATTAGTCTTACACCTTCTACATAACCCGCAACACATATTGCAAGTTCAGTCAGTGACTCATAAGATTCAACCTCGCATAAATCCGCAGGATTTATAACACGCAAATATTCTAACTCAAAACCCTTCGCCTGGCTATAGATGTCATTCACTTTATTTAATAGTATATTCAAATTCTCCTTTTTATCAATCCCAGACTTAAAATATTCAAGACCCTTCGATATAATGATTGCATCCTGCCTGCCTACTTCTGACAATCGTCCGTTTCGTGAAGAAAGTGCCAATCCTGATTTCCCCCCTGAGTTGTTTACATCCGAGGTTCTGCC
>CAYGNU010000846.1:0-1707 GCA_964351175.1 uncultured Roseivirgaceae bacterium
GCTTAACGGCCTCTTACCTTGTGGAATAGTATATGTTGCACTGGCCACGTCACTATCAGTGGCAGATGTTAGCTTAGCTAGTATATTGATGTTAGGCTTTGGTTTAGGCACATGGCCCTTGATGCTACTCTTTGGGGTTAGTATTAGGTTTTTTGGAAAAACCAGAATACTCAGACTAAATTATGTAGTTCCAACGCTGTCTGTTTTAGTAGGCGTTTTGTTGATTATGCGCGGGCTGGCCTTAGATATTCCTTATATCAGCCCTTTCCTTTCTAGTTTAAGCCCAACAGGTGACATAACCTCGTGTGGCACTCCTTGAATATCAAGTTCTATTCTTAATTAGTTGAAAGTTAAATTATGAGTGAAATAATAATTGTTAGCGCTGAAGAAGCTGCTAAACACATAACTTCTGGACAAAGAGTTTATATCCAGGGAGCTGCTATGACGCCCGCAGTGCTTATAGAAGCAATGTGCAATAGGTATGATGAACTTCATGATATTGAAATATTGCACATGCATACCGAAGGTGAAGCTAAATATGTTACTGAGCCATATTCTAATTCTTTTAACATTAGTAGTTGTTTTGTAGGTGCCAATGTTAGAAATGCGGTAAACAATGGGAACGGTAACTATATTCCAATATTTCTAAGTGAGATACATTGGCTTTTTAGAAGACATATACTACCAATTGACATAGCTTTGATTCAGGTGTCTCCACCTGATAAGCATGGGTTTTGTTCGTTAGGAACGTCTATTGATGTGACTCTTCCAGCAATTGAGACCGCTAAGATGGTTATTGCGCAGATTAATCCACATGTTCCAAGAACTCATGGTGATGGGATTATTCATATTAGCAAAATTGATTACGCCATAGAAGTTGACCAACCTATTCATGCATCGGTCTATAAAATGCCAAGTGAAATTGAAAAAAGTATTGGTAAGAACGTTGCTTCACTAATAGAGGATGGCGCTACGCTGCAGATGGGAATAGGAGGGATCCCAAATGTTGTGCTGGCCAACTTGATGGACAGAAGAGGTCTTGGCATTCATACTGAAATGTTTTCAGATGGTATTTTACCATTAGTAGAAGCAGGGGTAATAACAGGAGAACTTAAAAGAGTGAACCCTGGTAAAATAGTTAGCTGTTTTGCAATAGGGTCTCAACGGCTTTATGATTTTCTTGATGACAACCCGGCAATAGACTTTAAAGAGGCAGCGTATACAAATGACACGGCCATTATCAGGCAAAACCCTAAAGTGACGGCTATTAATAGTGCCATTGAAATAGATATTACGGGACAGGTGTGTGCAGATACTATTGGTAAGTATCAGTTTTCTGGTGTTGGTGGTCAAATGGATTTCATTCGAGGGGCTTCATTATCAGAAGGAGGGAAGGCTATTATTGCTATGCCTTCGGTAACAAAAAATGGTATGTCCAAAATAGTTCCATTTTTAAAAGAAGGTGCTGGTGTTACTACTACCAGGGCACATGTGCATTATATAGCAACTGAACATGGTGTGGTTGATCTTTATGGTAAAAATTTAAGGCAAAGAGCGAAGCTGTTGACTTCTATAGCCCACCCTGATCATAGAGAGGATTTGGAAAGGCAGACTTTTGATCGATTTCACACGTAAATCGAAGAAATATTAAAATATGTAAAAGGACTTAATAAATATTAAGTCCTTTTTTTATGATAAAAACAATTC
>CAYGNU010000847.1:0-1705 GCA_964351175.1 uncultured Roseivirgaceae bacterium
CCTCTACCAATAGAAAAACCAATAAGCCACTTTGCTTCATGGCAAATATCATAATCGTTTACCCTATCAACTTCTCTATTATCCATATTAGGTAACCCAAGTATGTCTTTTTCGCTTGCTTGCTTTAAATAGTTCCAAATTTTAACTATCATATCAAATTTATCTACAAGCAATACATCTCGGTCAAACCATTTTAAGGCATACCTTGCAGAGCCAGCAAAAGGTTCTATTATCTTACTTTGTTTTGGTGGTGGGTAATAATCAACCACCTTGCTTTTTCCTCCGTAATATGACCACATAAATCAATATTTTTAGTTTCAAATCCGTACTGCACACAACAATGTATAAACCACATTAAAACGATGGTTTATACTCACCGTTACAACTTTTTTAAGTTCCGAATAACCTTATCATAAGAGTTGACTTCCTTCTCGTTGATTATTCGATCCAAGTCGGCTAAATCTTTTGCAGATAGCTTGTCGGACTTTTCAAGATATAGTTCTTGGATTTCTTCGAGCTTCTCTTCTGGAGTCTTTCTCGTCGATTTGTAGACCACTTGATCGGCTCGGTTAATGTCTCGTCCGAATATCTTACCTAAATGCTCCGTAGCGTCTTTTATAGCGTATGACTTTGCCGCTGGTAGGGCTTTCATTACAGAGTCTTGTTTTATGGCCCCTAAGTCAGCCGCAGAAGCTCCTTTATCGGTTTGGATACCTACCGCCCCAAGTCCGTCGTGAAACTCCCAAGAACCGTTTATAGGGTTCAAATAGTGGAGTCGAACATGACAACTAACCGAATTAAACAACTGAGAGTAATTAATCACCTCAACTCTCCATTGAATGAATAGGGTATCGAGTAACCATTCTATGCGCTCGATTGGAATGTAATTCACATTCTTTGCGAAAGGGTGCTTCTTAACCCACTTGTCAGACGGGTTAGTGTTCAGGATTAATTTAAGGTTCTCCTGGTTCTTTCTTAACTCAGGATTCTGCTCGATTTCTGATAGAGTTATATTACTCATGATTCAAATGATTTTGCTATTGTTTCCAACTTAGTAGTAATATCTTCGTCAACCCCTCGAAGCTGCAATACATTTGCTACTCTTGTCTCCTTTTCTTTGTACTCAGGGTATCGCTCCATGAAGTACGGGACCAGTCTATAAACTGGTATTTTGGCCTTTGCCATTATTACTCTTGATTTTAAATCCATGTCTATTCGTTTATTTCGATTATTTCAAAGTTTTTTAATTCGATCGTTCCAGAAACTAAAGTACTTCCAACGTATGAATATAATTCCAGTCTGCCGCCATTAAAATAGTCGGCTGAGAACATTCTCGTTCTTGATAGATTTTCAATAGTTAAAAATATCCCTCTTTTATACACATTGCCAGTATAAAGTTCTTGATTTCCTTTTTCTGCAAATGGCTTACCCTCTTCGAGTAGTTCTTTCGTTAATGTTATTCCAGTCCTTTTCATGTTTATCTATTTAAATTGTTCTCGATTTGCTCTATTAAAAACTCGTCATTGATTTGCTCTTCTACATAGTTGATTCCGTCGTCGTAAACCATGTAATAAGTAACGCTTTTCTCCTCGGTTAAAGTTTCGCTCATGTGAACGTCAGAATGGTACTGCTCGTAGTCTTCCAACTCATAAACTACTTTATAGTCGAAGTCGGCAACTTCCGAGTCCTCAAAGCAATCCAATAC
>CAYGNU010000848.1:0-1700 GCA_964351175.1 uncultured Roseivirgaceae bacterium
GATGGGATGCTTACGTTACCTCATGGCACACAATACCGAGTGATGGTTTTGCCTAAGAGAGAAACTATTACGCCAGAGCTTTTACTCAAAATAAAATCACTTGTCAACCAGGGAGGGGTCATTTTAGGGCCTAAGGCCACACGCTCTCCAAGCGGCAAAAATCAACCAATGGCAGATGAAAAAGTGGCTCAAATGGCTGCTGAACTTTGGGGAGAAATAGATGGTGAGACTATAAAATCAAGGGATTTTGGCAAAGGAAAAATCATGAGCGGCATGACCATGGAAGAGGTGTTTGAGTCTATAAGCTTAATTCCTGATTGCAAGCTTCCAGAAGACAATTCCATTAACTACGGACATAGAGATCTTGGTGAAATTCAGGTTTACTACCTCTCTAATCAAACCGATAGCATGCAGGTTGTCAACCCAGAGTTTAGAATTACCGGCATGCAGCCAGAACTTTGGGAGGCAACCACAGGTTATTCACGCGATCTTCCAGCTTTTCAAATGAATGAGAAGACAACAAGGGTTCCGCTATGGCTTGCATCGAATGAAAGTGTATTTATTGTGTTTAGGAAGAATTTTGATGGTTCAGGTGCAGAGGGTCTGGATAAAAATTACCCTAAACCCCGTGACATTATAGCTTTAGAGGGGCCATGGCAGGTTTCTTTTAGCGAAGCAATGGGAGGTAAGAAGACGGTAAAGTTTGATCAGTTGATGGATTGGACATTGTCTGATGATTTTTTAATTAAGTATTACTCCGGTACTGCTGATTATCAAATTTCTTTCAATCTGGAAAAGGAACCAGAGCAACAGGTTATTATAGATTTGGGCAGTCTCACCTCTATGGCTAAAGTTTATCTAAATGAAACATATGTAGGAGGGGTATGGACAGCCCCTTATACTTTGGATATTTCTGATTCAGTCAAAGAAGGCGAAAATGTTTTGCGCATCGAGGTTGTTAATAATTGGATGAACCGATTGATTGGCGATCAGAAATTACCTGAAAGCGATAGAGCCACATGGTCGCCAGTAAATCCATATAAAGCAGATAGTAAATTGCAATCTTCGGGCTTGTTTGGGCCGGTTTCTGTTTACAAACTATATTGACAATAAGGACAAGACTATGGGAACAATAAAGCTGTTTTTATTATCATATAACTTTCTAAAAGCAGTGAATGATTCCTTCTTTATTTACCACGTTCAATCTAAGAAAAAGCTATTATGGTCTAAATCGCCTTTTTTTGAGACGATTTGAAGTGTGGTATGCATTTGATTTGAACTTATCTAAAATACTTAGATCAAACACAAAACGGAGGGTCAAGCGTAACTGCTTAATTTTTGGTCGAAAACAAGAAAAAATCTCAACAACATGGGATCGACATTATAGAAGAATACTAAGGCTGGGCATTGCGGGGGGGCAGTGCCCCCAGGCGGCCCATAGCATCGCCTTTTTTAATTTGTATTAATTGATCGCAATATTGTGCTCAGTTAATTGATGCAATGACAAATCAATATTTTAATCTATGAAATCATTAGAGATGATATTAACGGTTCTCCTGCTCGATAGCTACTTACACAAAATCAAATCCATTTTTGGTGTACTCCTTCTTTTAGGGCTACTGACTACTACGCTTTCGGTTGATGGACAGACTTTTGCCAAAAGCAAAATATCCAAGAGGCCTAGCCTGACATCTGAAGAA
>CAYGNU010000849.1:0-1697 GCA_964351175.1 uncultured Roseivirgaceae bacterium
CTTCAAGAGAACTCTATGTGATGTCAGTTAAAGTTCTTCGCTCTTGGGATATTCTCTCCCAGTTTAAATACACAGGTACATGGGATCAGATGCACCTTTTCCCATTTGAAATGGTAGCAGAAATTGGAAAGAAAAATATTGAAACAAAAAAGAAAATTATTAATGCTCATAAAGAGATGGGAAAGCTACTTGAAGCTGCTCGTAAAAAAATAGAAGAGGACACTACTTACAAAGGCAATGCTCAAAAAGCAACTGGTGCTGCTGTCTTTGAGCTTATGATTGATGAGCAAGATATTATCCTAAATTATGAAACTGCTATTATGGATATGTATAAAGATTTCTACCGAGGTGGCCTTCCTGGAGAAAGACCAAGTGGCACTTCTGTTGTTGGTTCCTCAAATCCTTCTTCCAACAGTAGTAATGCTGCTCCTGCTGCAGGAACAGGCTTGAATGCAGGGGTATTTGAAAATGACACTCCACTTGTTAAAAGCTTAATGGTACCAACTTGGAGAAGTACAGAAGCCAGCGCTTGTAGTGGGAAAAAGAATTTCTTGTGTATGATGGCTTACTGGAACACAAGAAGCGAGGGAGACCGAAACTGCCCCGAAAGGAATATCTGGGGAGATCGTAAGCTGAATAATCGCTGTTTTAGAAGAAGGTACAAAGTTAAAAAAGGAGCTCATTTTAGACCAAACCTACCTGATTACTTAAAATTAGAACCACTGTTACATGCTGATACACAAAAAAGTGGTACATACTACCTATATGATGTCTACCTTCCAATGCAAATGAGCTTTCTTAAATTTGGAGGGGTACATGTTGATGCTTTAAACTACTTATCCCCTACGCATTCTATGATGCAAGCTCTTTTTCCAGATAGCGCTTTCATGGGATTTGGAACTACAAGAAAGAAGACTTGGACGAGTGCTGCAGATGGCGCTTATTTTGCGGCTAAAACTTATCAAAATGTTTACGATATTTTAACATCAAAAGACTTTGCAGTTGATGATGATTATGTTGATTTTGAACTAGGTATTAAAAAAGAGTGCCTGGAATACGCAAAACCAAAAGATAAACAATTTTCACTCGCATCAAATAGTACTCCTGGATTTTTTAGAATGTCGCCTAGCCATATGCTAGCAGAGAATCTTTTGATTTCTGGTGGAACTAAAGTAGGAGATGCAGGTAGCAGTTCAGAAAAGACAGGCAAAATTCCTGAAGAATGTCTACAAACAGTTAGCAATATTGAAGATATGGCCCAAATTGCCATGGCGATGAACTGGGCCTTTGGACATGGTGGGAAAAGAACTTACATGAAAAATGTCTATGGTGGAAATCAAAGAGGGAAACTTTTCAAACTCATTGATGCAGCAACTATTATGACTACAGCTTACCTTGAAATGATTACTCAAGTTAGGCAGCAAAAGAAACAATGCTTGGCAGATATGGCCTTATTGCGTGAGAAAATGTTCGCAGGAGGAATGGATCTTAATGCTGGAAACTATGAAGGAGCAACTGGACAAAGTATTCAGGCTTCAAAAAATGCTGATAGAAGTAAGTGGACCTTCTCTGATTATAAGGCCTATAAACCTAACTCCCCTATTACCCTATTTGCTGCCAATAGCGGGATACCTGACGGTGGAGTATTAGGAGGCGGGGGAATGCTTTCATCTTCCTTAGGACTTGAAGGTAATGGA
>CAYGNU010000850.1:0-1694 GCA_964351175.1 uncultured Roseivirgaceae bacterium
GGAGTATGAAGATAAACTCAATGTGTTTTTTGATTTTAACTCAAGGGCACTCAACAACAGCTACGAAGAATCGCTTCAAAACATGCTGAAAATTCTATCAGAAAACCCAAAATCGACGTTGAAAATTACTGCTCACGCAGATACTCGTGGTTCCGCTGATTACAACAAACAACTATCCATCGACCGACTTACCTCTGTAAAGCAATACTTTATTCAGCGAGGCATCTCAGAGGACAGGCTGGAAGGCATCTCATTTGGTGAGGAGCTCCCACTAAATCAGTGTAGCAGTGGTGTAGACTGCCCGGAAGAAGACCACTCACAAAACAGACGTGCTGAGCTAAAAGTACAAATGAATTGAATTCATTTAATTAACGTGAGTTCGGTTTAAGCGGCCAAGGTTAGTTGGGATGAAGGTAGATCAAATTCAATATTGAGGGAAGGTTTTTTTGGGAAGAAACAATAAGCAGCTAAAGCACTGATAATGTTTATCAGGAAGTTATTGATTGATCTGTGACGAGTGTGCTGAAGCTTGCACATATTCTTTAATTCATCGTTGACAGACTCAATAATTGATCTTTTTCGAAGTAATATTTTATCGGTATCGCTGAGATTTTGTTTCTTCATATTTTTCTTTACTTTGGAGATTAACTGGATGCCATTACCGAACAATAGATCAGACAAGCTCTTAGAGATATAGCCTTTATCGGCGAATAATTTCCCAAAAATATCCTCGGTCATTGACTTCATCACTTGAATGTTGCGGTCATCAACATTGCCCTTTGTGAGGTAAAAAGACAATATTTCACCACTATCATTGATGACCAGGTGGAGTTTGAATCCAAAGAACCAGCCTATAGAGCAATAGCCTCTTTCAGCCACATCTTTGAACGTTTTGTGTTGATGTATCCTCCGGTTATGGCACACTTTCATATGTGTGGAATCCACAAAATTGATTCCTCTGGATTTGCCTAGCCCTTTGTGTTTGAGAAACAACATTAACGGGACGGCTACTTTTTTCTGCAATTCAACAAAACGGTTATATGAAACCAATCCAGGGAAAAGATCGTCCATGTGATGGCGCACATAAAGGGTGTAAAAGCTTTTGAAATTGCTGAATTGCCCATAATGGAAGAGGATCAAAATACTCATTATTTCAGAGTCGGAGAGCTGAGACTTTCGTCTTCGTTTGCCCTGTTTTTTAGATTCTAGGAGATGTTTTTCAATTTCTAGCTCAAAATCAAGACAGAAGTCATCGATAAGAACAAAGAATTCGATAATTTTATCTTTTAACATAGGGATGTTTTTAAGTTTAACTTATTGAAAATCAACACTTTAATATACTTAAAAACTCCCTTATTTTATAATAAATAACGGTATTTATTTATCCCGAACTCACGTTACTTTAATAAATACATCCTGACACAGTTCCTCCCGATCCATGTCGTCTGTCACTACACGTGCAACCATATGGATAACCAGTCGCTCATATTTACTTATGGGCAATCTAATAGCCGAATCGCTACCGCTTAATACCTGTCTTACCAACTGTCTTTCGTCCATGGATACCATGTTAGTCAGGGAATTGAATGAATATGTTGCAGTCAAAAAAAATATTTTAAAATGGCTGCAACATTTCTATAAACCTATCATGTCATACGAGGAAATGTTCAACTAAAATTTAATCAATTATGAAT
>CAYGNU010000851.1:0-1687 GCA_964351175.1 uncultured Roseivirgaceae bacterium
AAGTAACCCTTTGTGAAAATGGGGCAAAGGCTATTGAGGCTTTCAGGGAAAAAAAATTTAGTCTCTGCATATTGGACGTCATGATGCCTGTAATAGATGGGTTTACAGTAGCAGAAAAGATTAATCAAATTCAGCCAAGCATGCCGTTTATCTTTCTTACTGCAAAAGCGCTGAAAGAAGACCAGCTGAAAGGTTACAAACTTGGCGCAACAGATTACCTTATTAAACCCTTCGATCCAGAAATTTTAATTATTAGACTAAAGCTACTCCTCAATAAGAAAAATCAGAATCTTCAAGTCTTGGAGACTAAATTTACCATTGGGAATTTTATTTTTGATTATGAGCTCAGACTTTTACAATTAAATAACCATCAGGAAAAGTTGAGTCCAAAAGAAGCAGATTTACTTAGGATTTTATCTAGTAGAATGGGAGAAGTGGTTACCCATCAGGAAATATTAACTTCCATTTGGCAGCATGATGATTTTTTCACCAAACAAAGCCTAAATGTTTTCATTACCAAGCTTAGGAAGTATTTAG
The DNA here is from genome assembly GCA_964351175.1 of uncultured Roseivirgaceae bacterium. Classification (GTDB taxonomy): domain Bacteria; phylum Bacteroidota; class Bacteroidia; order Cytophagales; family Cyclobacteriaceae; genus Fulvivirga. The sequence continues at coordinate 538 of CAYGNU010000851.1, forward strand.
AAAAGGACACAAGACAAGCTGTAGTGATAGAAAATATCCACAGTAAAGGATTTTTAATGAAGATAGTTTCATAAAGAGATTCTAGAGCATAATGCCGTGCTTAACAACTGATGTCAGTAAGATCTTGTTAATCGTTTTTATCTACGTTTAATATTGAATCTGCTTTTAGGCAGCATAAAAAGAGTAAGTGTACCTCTGATTTTGAACTACTTCTTTAAAAAGGAAAGACTGAAATTGAGGTGCTTTGAAAGAACTTTTATCTTAAATTATCAAGCTCCTATCAAGAAGGATGCAAATAACTTCACGCACAGTTGATTCTCAAAGAAATTTTTGCCAACGCTCTTACTAAACGGACGTGGCGGTCAAACAAAGTGCACACCATAACGTCCGCTTAAAAGTAGCAAAAAAGATTGACTTGTCAATCTGCCAGTAGCCCGCCATGACGTTTAGTTGATGTGTGTGTCCAGTACAGGAGAGTCGTTTCGAAGATACCATGTTATTCCAGAGGGTGCAAGCCCTTTGCATGCGAGTTGGTGAAGACATTACGCGATGTAAGCAATGCACAAGTATTTGGTATAAGCTATTGTTTACCAAACCATTAGGTAAAACAACTTGTCGTAAATTTTTAAAAAAACCGTGTAACTATTGAAATTGAAAAGACAAGAATCAACATTCATATATGCTTAAAATTTCAGCTAACTAATAAATCTGCCTGATTCACAGTTGCAAGCGCAATGTGTAAACAATCTGCGAAACTTGTCTGCCCAACAACGTTTTCGTCAATATACTCAGTGGCTAGAATTACTGCATCTTCGTTTTTCACAATAAATTCGGTATAATCCACTTTTAAGTTTATGATAATCCGTTTATATTTTTTCTGGTGTAGATTGAAGTTCCCTTTGTAATATTGCAGATAGTAGCACTATAAATTCACCATCCTGTACCCTTTGAAAGAGAGGTTTAGTGAACTCTTCAAACTCTGAGTCAGAGTATCCTCCGAAAACAGAGGTATCAAGATATATACTTTGTAGTTTCATGGAATGAAACTACAAATATTCCTCTAAGATTTAAATGCGCAAGTTTGTTTATAGCTTGATCCTGAAAGTAACATAAATATTCTATTATGTACTTAAAGCTCAATGCTTGATGG
>CAYGNU010000852.1:0-1687 GCA_964351175.1 uncultured Roseivirgaceae bacterium
TTCCCCTATCCTACTACTAAAAGATCAATTTCTTTTTGGTATTCAAAAATTAATTCATTTAGTATTAAAACACTTTGTCTGGTAGGGTTCTTAAAATCAAGTTCTCCCAAAATCCATAATTGGGGGGTTGAGATACTTTTGAGGTCTGGAAAAGGATCAAAACCTGAAGGTCCACTATAGTTATTAACTAAAGAATCAATTTGTAAAATTGAATACTCTGAAAGGTTATTGCCATCTAAGTCATTTCCACTTAATTGGCTGTAGTACTTTTGTATACCAAAAGAAGTAGATGAACCCACAATATTTACTGATAAAGCTATTTGGCTATCCAACGCTTGTGCTTTTGAACAAATCCAGCTTCCCTCACCGGTACAAAATAGGCCTATTTTCTTTGGATCAATATTTGGCATACTTTTCAAATATGAAACTAGTGCCAATAAATCTGAGGACATTAATTCAATAGATTCTTTGCTATTTTCAATAGTTGGAGTGATTGCATCCCCTGAAGACTTGAATGTCCCTCTTTTGTCATAGGCTATAACTCCTATCCCATTTTCTAGAAACACTTTGGTACTAGTAGAAAATTGTTCTTTAGGATATATATCCTCTGGAACAACGATTATAACAGGATATTTATCTGCTTCAGGAAACCAAAGCTTTGATGAAATCTCTATTTCCTCATTACTAATAATAAATTCTTTAGCATTCTCGGGAGTTTCATTATTGTTAATGTTACAGTTTAAAAATGCAATGCATATAAAAAAAAAGATTATGTTATATAGCTTCATTCGTTAAGAAATTAATTTCATACAATATGCTGATTGACTTAATGAAAATCATTTTTCTCAATTCGATTTTCTAAAAAAAAGCAATTTATCACAATCACTTCACGGTACTTTGTCGTTAATATCACAAAGTGATGCGACTTAAGTGGTTTATTATTTTTGAAATAAATTATTTATAAGTCTCATTACTCTTTTTACCACACTAGAATCAATTATTAGTATGATGAAGAGATACCTTACTTCACAGAAAAATGATTGGATGATATATAAATGAAAGTTTTTTACATATTACTTCCACTAATTTTTTTATTTATTAAGCCGGTTTATAGTCAAACTATTATAAAAGGGCTGATAATTGATAAAAGCACTCAACAGGCAATTCCTTATGTAAACATAGGAATTGAAGGCACTGCAATTGGTACGGCTTCTTATGAAGATGGTACATTTAAGATTTATATTCCGGATAAGCATCAAAATGATTCCCTTACATTTTCAGCAATAGGCTATTTTAAGGAGAGAAGGGAAATCAGGTTTCTTATTAATGAAGAAGAAACAATTATTGAACTCGAAGAGAGAATTTCCGAATTACCTGAGCTAACTGTACAAGCAGAAAGATTAGGCAAAGAATTAGAAATGGGTTTGAGTAAAAAAACTCTTTTTTCAAATGAAAGAGGTACTCAACTTAGTAGTTCAGAAGGTGGTGCAGCAATGGCTCTTCTATTAAATGAAAAAAAGGATTCAATACTGCTTTCTTCTGCAACGTTATTTATTAGTAAGAATGAACTTCCTGAGTTTAAACTGAGATGTAGAATTCTTTCTGAAGAAAATGGATCGCCGGGAAAAGATTTATTAAATGAAAACATCATAATAACTTCATCGATTAAAAGAGGAGAGGTTACTGT
>CAYGNU010000853.1:0-1680 GCA_964351175.1 uncultured Roseivirgaceae bacterium
ATTTCTTAGTCTGAGGGAATAAGATTTTTAGCTCATCTGATTTGTTAATATCATTTTTGAATTTTTCAAAAAATGCCACACTCAGCTCTTGCTTGGTCCTATCAACCAAAAATTTGGCTAACCCATCTGCGACGTTGGTAACGTTCAGACCACCAATCGATTTTAAACTGAAACCGGTTGATCCATCAGACTTAGGTTCTTTACCAGCTTGAACAGATCCAGAAACCCTTATGAATGGATTTTCTGTTACATCATTGATGTAACCGGATATGGTCTCACCATCAGGGATATATTGAGAAAATATTTTCTTTACTTTAACAGAATCCAAATCTGAAACATTAATTTCTATCCAATTACTCGATTCACTTGCAAATTCGCTAAGCGTAATTGCATCATAATAAGGATTTTGAGCAATTGAAAGCGTTGTACATAATAATACACATAAAGAAGTTAATATTTTATTCATTTTTATAAGGCTTTAATTGATCTGGAGTAAAACTCGAAATACTATTTATTGTAGTCATTAATTCAGTCTTTGCTGATTGAGTGGTGTATCCGTTGCTAATAAATCGACCTATAAGACCACTTATCAACGCGGTATAGACACTATCTCCTGGTTCCTTAACATAACCAGAGCTGTCTGTTCCTGATATGGTCCATTGTTCGTTATTTTGAAAGAAAATATCTAGTAGTTTTGGATAGATACTTTTGCTGCTTTCCAAGTATGCTTTGCTAACAGCACCAACAGATATCATATCAGAGTCTCTCGCGAGCTGAGCAACCTTATCAAACTTGAAAATATCTTGTTCTCCAGCAGCAGCAACAATAATTATATTTTTCGCAAGAATTCTTTGAACTCTAGACTTAACCAATTCAAAATCACTTATTGAAAAACTTAGATTTAAAATTTGAGGATTAATGTCTTGATCTTCAATAATGAAATCCAGTGCAGAGATTAAAGCCTTAGAATCAGTTTTCCCATTATTCCAAGACGTTTTTAAGTCAATTAACTTTGCAGTTGGGCATAATCCAACAATACCTTGGTGTTCAGAATTAGATCTCCCGGCAATTAAACCTGCCATCATGGTGGCATGACCGTTATCTGATTCATTATTAGATTCACCATCTACGAAAGAATGAGCAAAAGAGATAGAATTTCTTAAATCGTTATGCGAATTGATTCCAGTATCCAGAATGGCGATTTTCACTTCATTATCCCCTATACCAATGATTTCTTTACTGAGTATAATTTCCCTACTGTAATCTACGATTCCATCTAAAAAATCTTTTGAACTTGCTTTCTTATCAATAAACCCCCCACTCCAATACCAGTCTCCGTTTTTATCTTTGTACCAGATACTATTGCCATCAATGTCTTCTCCGTCTGTTTTCGTTTCTACCACTTCGATTGAAAAGCCTTTGTGTAGTATCCCTTTTAGGTTTGCATTACCGTTTCTTCTGGCTTCTCCTGATCTGATGTGAACGTCTTTGGCCGCTTTTACTTTCATCATCCAACTGGTTTAGGTTTACTCACCTGATCCTTATTTCGCTTCGCAGCTTCTTCATCAACACTTCCTTTTCCAGCAGCTCTTAATGCGACCAACTTGTTTAACAGGCCAAACCAAAATGGTGCGCCCAAAGAGATAGCAAATGCGGTGATAATCCAGCCTAAAAAAACGA
>CAYGNU010000854.1:0-1672 GCA_964351175.1 uncultured Roseivirgaceae bacterium
AGTTACACTGACACTAGCTGCCACCCTTGCAGCTTTGTCTGCTGGTATATTAAATTTTGCTTGTAAATCTGATGAAATTGAATCAATGCTTACTTTAGATTTATCATAGGTGCCTGACAATTGAATTGCCACTAAACCTGTATTTGCTGTTGCTGAATTCGAATTAATGTAATCTTTTAGGAAGAAAGCAAACTTGTCGGATCCAATATTAATTTGAGGTGTGCTCTTTAGATAAAACTTGATAGTACTTACATAAGATGGATCAAGTCTAGCATCAAAATAAGTTCCTTTTACTGTAACAACTTCATCTGCCAAACGACTTAAATATGCTCTTACATTGGCACTTGCATCAATGTTATTGTTGATTACAATTGTATCCAATTGTGCCTTGAGTTCAGCAGTAGCCTTAGTTGTTTTCTTTTTATCTACTGAGAAGTTTTTTTCGAGAACATCAAATCGACTTAAGATAAGTTGGTTTCTGAAAATAAGATTTTCTTTTTCGAATAGTATTTTTTTCTTTTCAGAGATAGTCTTTGCCGTATCTATTCTATATTTCAGATTTTTGAAATCCACATTGGATTCAATTCCAGGTACTGCTTTTATTACCTTGTCAAATCCTTTACTCTTGTAAAAATCAAAATCAATTGAATCTAAAAATGGATAATTGTTATTTTGGGCTGACAGGTTAAATAAATCGTTCGTCTCTGTAGTACTTGGGTGATTCCTATAAGTTCCAAGGCGGTTTAAATATTCTCTGTTATTTGTTTCATAAAGAGGAGAGAGTATTTCTGTACGATAGAAATCCGAACTGGAATTAAATTTAGATTGACCAGTGACTTCTTTAGCTTTGAACTTTATGCCGTAGACTACAACAGATTCTCCAAAGATTTGAGCTTGAGTCCAAATGGCAGAGAAGGTTATCAAAAGAGTTAGGATGTACTTCATTTTATGATGAATTTAGTTTTTCTTATGGATGCCAACAACCGAGTAAAGTGATGTTTATTCACTTTATCCGCCTTATATCTTTATCGTTTTATTGATTGTAAAATATCTAAAAAAGTGAAAGCCAACATCATAGCCGTTTTTAAGTACTTATAAGCATTTATGGTCAGCTAATTTAAAAGCATTTCAAGATTTTCAATTTTATCCATCTAAACTAACGGAATGAATTTACAAAAACAACAAACTGGCAGTTACTTCTTTTGTATTTATCTAAAATACCGTTGAGGAAGGTGCTATAAGCATTAATATTTTTAAATTTTCAAGGCTAACCCCAGACTTAAATTGATCATTCCGATTGTTTGGCTCCAAGCGCCTGATTGTCGGCTTCCATCACTTGATGTAAGTTCAACATTAGAAAATTCGGGACTAGAGGAGAGATAATCGAGGTGATTGGGGGTTTAGGAAATTAGGGATTTGGGTATTTAGGGATTTTGGGGGTTAGGTATTTGGGGTAGGGAAACGCTTTGTCTATGTGGAGTGCAGGACTTTGAAACACTTCACTGTCGGGCTGTACAGAGCCAATTGATACTTTAGGCCGAAGTAATTTTGAGATATCGGACTGCCTGATGCTTCAATATCTTGCAATTCATCCTGAAAGGAACCATCTGCATCTGCATAGCCTACTAAGTGCTTACGCTTATCCTGACCTAATATGCTTTTACTCTTTACT
>CAYGNU010000855.1:0-1665 GCA_964351175.1 uncultured Roseivirgaceae bacterium
CATCTGGCTCTTCTATGAACATTATGATGGAGGCAATGCCAGACAGAGCTTTTGACGTTGGTATTGCTGAACAGCATGCTGTTACATTCTCAGCTGGTTTAGCCACTCAAGGTTTGATCCCATTTTGCAATATTTACAGCACATTTATGCAGCGCGCCTTTGATCAGGTAGTGCATGATGTGTGTATTCAAGATTTGCCAGTTAACTTTTGCCTTGACAGAGCCGGTTTTGCAGGTGCTGATGGACCAACGCACCATGGCGCTTATGATATCGCTTATATGCGTTGTATTCCAAATATGATCATTGCTTCGCCAATGAATGAAGCAGAACTGAGAAACCTAATGTATACTTCTCAACTGCCAAGAGAAGGTAAGGCGTTTACGATACGCTACCCTCGTGGTCAAGGTGTTATGCCTGAGTGGAGAACTCCTTTGAAAGAAATTGAAATAGGAACTGGAAGAAAAATTAAAGACGGTGAAGATGTAGCTATATTGACCATTGGTCATATCGGAAACTATGCCGTTGAAGCTAGTGAGCAATTGGAAAAAGAAGGCTTAAACCCAGCGCTTTATGATATGCGTTTTGTGAAGCCTTTAGATGAAAAAATGCTCCATGAGATATTTAAGAATTTCAAAAAAATAATCACTGTTGAAGATGGATGCCTTATGGGCGGCTTTGGTAGTGCCATTTTAGAATTTATGGCTGAGAATGGTTATGCAGCTCAAGTGAAAAGACTAGGCATTCCAGACAGAATTGTTGAACATGGTGAGCAAATTGAATTGCATGCTGAATGTAACTTCGACCCTAAAGGAATAGCAGCAGCTGTAGTTGAAATGACTGAAGGAGTATTAGCTAACAAATAATGTCTTCTATTCATTCAGAAGTTAAAGGAGAGGGTAACCCTGTTATCCTGATACATGGCTTTTGTGAAACGTTTGCTATTTGGAAACCTCTAGTTAACAAACTTGCTTTTAGCCATAAGGTAATAACCTTAGACTTGCCAGGTTTTGGTAAAAGTCCACTCCCAGAATCTCCGTTTTCAATTACTGACATAGCAGATCAAGTTCATCTATGGCTACTAGAGAAAAATTTACTGGGTAGCATTATTATTGGCCACTCTTTAGGTGGATATGTTGCTCTTGCTTTGGCTGAGAAATATCCTGATAGCATCAAAGGTTTTGGTTTGATGCATTCTACCGCTTTTGCTGATGACGAAGAGAAAAAACACTCCAGAAACAAGACCATAGAATTTGTAAAAGCGCGGTGTAAAGGTTTTTGCAGACTCTTTTGTGAGCCAGCTTTTTTATGTCAAAAACCGTGAACGACTGGCTAAAGAAATAGAAACCGTAACACTAGACGCTGGCAAGACTAGAGAAGAATCTTTGATAGCCTATATGGAGGCCATGCGAGATAGACCTGATCGTATAAATGTAATGAAGTCTTTTGACAAACCTGTTTTGTTTATTGCAGGAGATCAGGATATGTCCGTTCCATTTGAAAGATCACAAGCACAATTTGAGTTTATTCAACAGCCCTACATTTCTATCTTAAAAGAAGTTGGACATATGGGCATGTACGAAGCAACTTCAGAAAGCTTTGAGGTTATTTCTAAGTTCCTTGCTGCATTTGAAGAAAAGAGCACAGAAAATAGCCAATCAGGGGTTT
>CAYGNU010000856.1:0-1231 GCA_964351175.1 uncultured Roseivirgaceae bacterium
GAATACAGATATCAAAGTAGCTCTTACATTGATTTCGCTAATGAAAATGAGGTTAATGATTACATGTTACTTAATGCACGTGCTTCATACAAGCTAAATAGATTTAAGTTTTCAGCTTTCATAAATAATCTAACTAACACTCAGTATTTCAATAATGGATATGTGGATTTTGACCGTTCACGAAAGCTGTTTGTTCAAGCACCAAGGAACTATTATGGCCTAATTACATACAGATATTCATGAGTCTCTATCATATCGAAAATATCGCCTTTACAATATTAGGATACGACCTTAGTTACATTGAGCTTATAGGTACCCTATTCGGATTTATATCCGTAATTCTAGCCGCCAGAGCAAATATTCTTACATGGCCTACAGGAATAATTAATGAGGTAGCATTCTTCATTCTTTTTTATCAGGTACAACTTTACTCAGATATGTACCTCCAGGTTTATTTTTTCGGTGTTACAATTTATGGATGGTATTATTGGAAGAATCAAAATGGCTCAAGAAGCATAACCACTCTATCAAAAAAGTGGCGATTCAGAATCTTACTCATTCTAGTAGTGATGACCTTATTGACTGGTTACGCAATGAGTAAAGTTCATTTGTATTTCCCTGATATATTCTCACAACCTGCGTCCTATCCATATTGGGATGCACTGACAACCATGAGTAGTATTGTAGCTACCATACTCCTTTCTAGAAAGATTATCGAAACTTGGGTGCTGTGGATAATCGTAGATATTATTTCAGTTGTTCTATATCTTCTTAAGGGCATTCATTTGGTCGCAATCGAATACCTCATATTCCTCATTATTTGTGTCTTAGGATTTAGAAATTGGAAGAACAATTTATGACTAGAGGCTTTGTTTTTGGAAAATTCTTGCCCTTTCACCAGGGTCATAAAGCTCTAATTAAGTTTGGGGCCCGGAACTGTGATGAACTTACAGTATTAGTATGTGCTAGTTCTAAAGAAGCTATACCTGTTACAGTTAGATCAAAATGGATATCAGAAACCTTTTTAATTGATCCAAATATCAAGGTGGTTACTTACCAATATGACGAATCTGTACTTCCAAATACATCAGAATCTTCCAGAGAGGTTTCGAAGATTTGGGCAAAGGAGTTCTCAAGATTACTTCCTGACATGAACATTGTGTTTACTTCAGAACCGTACGGAGAATTTGTTGCTGAGTGCATGGGAATCCGTCATATACCCTTTGACAAT
>CAYGNU010000856.1:1241-1664 GCA_964351175.1 uncultured Roseivirgaceae bacterium
TATTTAAGAGAATCGCTCCATGAAAACTGGGGTTTTTTACCACATAGAGTGAAGCTATATTTTCAAAAGAAAGTTGTCATACTTGGAACCGAATCTGTGGGGAAAAGCACACTAACAAATCACCTCTCAACTCGATTTAAGTCATCTGTGGTAAGTGAATTAGGGCGAGATGTAATTCTTGATTCTAAAAGCTTCTCTGTAGATCAGCTCAGAAAAATAGCAGAAGGCCATGCCCAGAATATTAATGATGCAACTAGCCATTTGCAGCCATTAATTATTGTTGATACTGACATTCATATTACTCAGTCATATGCTAAACATACATTTGATGAGTATCTAGATTTCCCTGAGTCAGTGTATAATCACAATAGAGCTGACTTGTATTTGTACCTCGATAAGAACGTTCCACACATTCAGGACGGT
>CAYGNU010000857.1:0-1659 GCA_964351175.1 uncultured Roseivirgaceae bacterium
TCATAAGGGAGGTCAAAGTGGAAATTGCAAGATCCTGCATCAGCAGTTCTGTGCTGATATACGGAGCGGCCAGTTCCGGATAATTCATCTCATAAACTGTTAGCCCAAGCACAATCCCGAAAGTGACGATGATAAAAATGAGATAATCTTTAATGGGTAAAACCAGAAGCCCGGACAAATAGACCAGCGCCAGAAATGTGGGAATCGCCGCTTTGATACCTCCTGAGGGAAACCACGAGATAGCAAGTAAGAGTAGTACCATGTAGTAATAGATTAGGGAGATGGCACGGAAAGCAATTCCTTTTTTCTGTATGAAATAGAGCGTGGAATAAATAATGACCCCACTGATATAAACAGTCTGTATGAAGTATTCATACCCTACAATCAGACCATAAATAGACCAAAAAAGAAATACCAGTATTGTTAACGCCAGAGTAATCTCAAAAAGGCGAAACTCGATCTTTAATGATCGGTTTGACGAGGGTAAAATATTTCTAAGCTGAAAGTTCAATAGCTGGTACTCACTGAATAGTGAAGTTAATGATTTAGGTGTAATATTCTACACTCCGAATTTTTACTGAGTTGCCAATAGGTGATTCCTGTTAAAATTATTTACTCAGTTCTTGTGAGTACAAGAAGAAGGGCTAAAATCTACTTTTGATGTCTCAATATTCAAGTTATGAAAAAGATAGCCCCATATGTACTAACTCTCGCTTTGCTTGTTTTTTCGGGAAAAGGTTTTGGCCAGACATACGTAGCAGTAAATGTGGAAGAAGAGTATGAGTTTCTTACAAATCACTGGTTAAAAATGTCAGCGGATATATCTAACTATTATGGTTTGTCGGCATTTTGTACGAATAGTGAATACAGAACCTATACCATTGAAGTATTGGAATTACTTCATCATTATGATTCTCTGGTTCTTGATCTGCTAAAAGATCCCACGGCGGATATAGATATTAGCTCTCATGAGTATAGAAAGACCATGAAGGATATTGAAAAATTTGAAGGTGACTATGATTTGAAAGGATTCATATCTTTTTTGCGTGAAAGTTGTACTACCAGAAATCAGCTGGAAAGGGATAAAGAAGACCTGAAAAATGAAGTGGGTATGTATTCTTACGATGGTCAGGTAATGATGTTAGAGACGGAAGTCAGTAAGTTTCTAAATAGAATTGATAAGCGCATTTTAGCTATCAATAAGCACATTCATCACATCCATCCGGATAAGGTGAAGTCACTGCCTATGGCTTATAGTGGAGAGTAGCTCATAAGTTAAATATCACAGAGGTGTGAACAAACGGGATATATTCAGTCTCACTATCCAGGCCTTCTATTCGGTGTGTATAATCTAGCTGAAATCTATACAAAGCAGATACCACAAAGCCCAATCCTAATGAGATGCGATTGTCAAAGCGGTTACTAGACTCCTGATGTTCCCATAAAGTCTCATTGGACGTAACAAAGTAAAATTCTTTTAAGTCAAGCTGCAGCCCACTCAACGGCATATCTAGTGAAAATCGATATCGGTAACGATGGCTAAAGAAATCCTCGAAAAATCGTTGCTCAATCCTGACCCTGCTAATGAAACGTATCCGCTTGTTTGTGTGAATGTATGCCACCTGCTGAGTAAGTCTTTGTTCATAAGACTTTTCATTG
>CAYGNU010000858.1:0-1656 GCA_964351175.1 uncultured Roseivirgaceae bacterium
AATAAAAATAATAGATTCTTTCATTGACAAAAAACCCAGCATCAGCAGCAGGGCTGTTAAAATAGTAGAAAGTGATCAGAAAGATCTTTCTGTCGGTAGCACAGTATTTGGTGAAGACCTTGTTTCAGAAAATCTTGCGCAGATTCTTGTAGAGCAAGGAAAAAATGAAAAGGCCATTGACATCTACAAGAAATTAATTTGGAAATTTCCACAAAAAAAGAGTTACTTTGCAGCTCAAATAGAAGCATTGACTAAATAATAATTTAAAATGACATTACTTTTAAGCTTAATCATTTTGATCAGCATTTTGTTGGTATTGGTAATTCTAGCTCAGAATTCTAAAGGTGGAGGACTCACTAGTCAATTTGGTGGATCAGGTGCAAGCAACATGATTGGCGTTAAAAAAACTGGAGATTTACTAGAGAAATTAACTTGGGGCTTTATAATTGCCATTTTCGTTCTTTCTATAAGCACTAATCTTATCGATAATACGGGAAGTGCTGGTACAGATCCTTTTATAGACAGAGCTCAGGAAGAGCAAGTTACACCATCATTGGATTTAGGCGGAGTAGAAGAAGCTACTGACGATGCCGGTACAGAATCGTTAGAAGATCTATCTGGTTCCGATAGTATCAACTAACTGTAAAGAATACATTTAGAAGCCTGACAATTTTATTGTCAGGCTTTTTTTATGTTGTTGATATATGTTTTATCAATAGTCGTTTAGCTACTGGTATTAAAGTCGGGTGATAAGGAAACATTATTTTAGATTGTATCAAGTAAGTAGCCGGATTCGGTAAATCCGCAAATCGCTTTACCAAGTTTAACTTCAAATTTTCGAAGGTATCTCCTATTCCCTTATTTATTTTATCAATAAGATCAGTATGGATGCCTCTATACTTTTGATCTGGACTTTCAAATTTCATAATTTGATATCTGTGTACAGTTAACTCCTGATTAGAATTTCCTAAAAAGAAATAACCTTCATCCGTATAAAGGGGCAATAGACCAACTGGAGTAACCTCACATTGTGTTTCTACAAACTCATATATCTCTCTCCCTTCTTCCAGTGTGCCTTTAAAAATAGGTAATGCATATTCTACGATATCCTCCAGCTCTTTCATTATTTCATCATCATGAAGCATTTGCTTGTACAAAATTTCCAACTTGCTTACATCAAGCTTATTTATCTGCTTTGGAAACCTACTTTCGATCGAATCTTTCTCTTCCTTCAACCTATTCAAATTGTTGTAATGTTGAATAAGCTCACTTAATACTGGGTACAATTCTACCTTATTAAATGATTTTCTTACCTCCTTAAAATATGCCAGCAAAGTGTATTTTTTGTATTCAAAATCTATCAACCCATTAGTTAGCCAATCACTATTAAGCTTCTCCATAACCTAGCTGTTTAAATCATAAGCAAAATTTACATAATGTTTTTAAGAATTCCACAATTGCAACACTGACAAGTTGCCATGAATGCAAATGTGCTATAATGTCATATCTGTCATCTAAAATGATTTTAAATTGACTAGAAGCTGCAATTATGGCTGTGTTTGGAGGCAATCAAACGTTGGCACAAAAACTGTTAATTAGGCCTTAGAAACATGTAAACGTTTAATTTTAAACTTATAAAAAAATGTCAAAAGTAAA
>CAYGNU010000859.1:0-1656 GCA_964351175.1 uncultured Roseivirgaceae bacterium
CACGGCAATGGGTGCATAGCTCAGATGGTAGAGCAGCTGACTCTTAATCAGCGGGCCGTAGGTTCGAGTCCTACTGCACCCACCAAATAAATCAATGACTTAGCGGTCATTTTCCAGAAAAATCCAAGAGCAAAAATTGAACGGGTAAGCAATAGGTAAGCAGTCAAACCGATTTATGGGGCGTGTTCCCATTCCTCCTCTGATCTACCTTGTATCCTCGGTGCGACTCCTTACAGGTTTCGATTATGAGACTCGAGGACGTAGCGCGTATTTGGAAGACTTCGTGGGAGTTTGCCGTCCCACTGCGGGACGCACCATTTCGGTTCGCCCATACCAGCCTTTTCGATAAACTGCGGGATTTGAAAAGACAAACTCAGCAAGACGCTGAGAAAGGCCAATTGGACGAAGATGCCAAACAGCGTCTCCAGCAGCTTGCCGCCATCGAGACAAAATTCGATGAAAATTTGAAGCTACTGGTGAACACGGGTGAGTTGCTTGCTATTGGCTTTGCGCTGCCTCGCACTCCGGAAAGCTTCCCAATAGATATTCCGCCAGATGTATGGAATTCCAACATCGATTGGCGGAACGATGCAGTGTCGGGCAACGGCCTTGAATTTGCTGCCGTCCGTATCGCCCCCTTTGAAGACGTAGAGCCAAGGTTCGAGAGACTACAATCAAGTCCTACAAAGGTTGATGCTCCGCGCAGAGGTAGACCCTCCTCACAAGAAGATGTGTACAAGGCTTACGAGGCGCTTAAGCAAAATGGCCACATTAATTTTTTGCAGAGCATGCGATCACAATTTCCGATAATCCGTGCAGAACTATGCAAGCTACATCCTGATTGGAAATCGCATATTGAAACCATGTCCGACGAGACAATTCGCCAAACGATCTCTAACGATTTCAAAGAGATGAGGCGTTCCAAAAAACAATAAAATCGGTTCCAATTTATTGGAATATTTCTTGGAACCGAACTGCTCGACATTGCGCTCATCGGCGTCTCGCGACGCTCAGACAATGAGGAGCGCAATATGCAGTTCGAACATCTTACAGAAAACCTAGCCCGCGATCCGGACTATCTGGATCGCCTGATCGACGAAACGGAAGCGGCGGGATTCCTCGGCTACACCATTCGTGCGCTGCAAGGATGGCGCGTGAAGGGTGGCGGCCCGATCTTCATCAAAGTGTCTAAGCGGTCGGTTCGGTACCGACGGCGCGATCTTATTGAGTGGTGCGAGCGGCTCCGGTGCGCTCATACGTCGGAGATGGCGGCATGAGCACTAATTCCGAATCTTTCACCTGCCCGTTCTCTAAGATGACTTTTGAGTATCCGTCGGTGCCCAAAATAAATGGGCAGACGGTAAGTACAGATCCAAGGCCTTCCGAATACTGGGATGTCCATGTTTCGGTTAGCAGCGACGGCAAGCAGATCCTCTACGCTTTCTTTGCGTGTGAAAGGCCCGTCAAAGAGATCAATCCCCTTATCCCGTTCGCAGTCTAATGAACTGGAGCACCTCAAAAGTTTTGCCTCGGCGGGGCTGGCCGCGCCGCCGGGGATTTTGGGGGCGGATTCCGGAAACAGGTCCTAAGGCAATTGGGACCGGGGAAAGCCTCGGGCATCATCCCGCCTTTCCCCTCCGGACTTCCCTTAAAGGG
>CAYGNU010000860.1:0-1653 GCA_964351175.1 uncultured Roseivirgaceae bacterium
GCCTTTAAAGTGCGCAGAAAACAACAGGTGTCAACACGACTGGTATTCATTTTTTCTTAGTGAAGCTAGAGTTTATAAGTTCGATAATGGTCATATTTATAATGAGGAATATCAACCAAAATTTGTTAAGACATACCCTGAACTTGGTTTGGATGAATATGAATACAGGCCCGGCAGCAAGCTATTTATAAAGGGAAACCCTAAGAAACCGGATTATTGGCTTTCTTGTACACTAGTCGCTCCCACAAAATATGGGAATCGATCATGTGAGACCTACCTTCAATATAAAAATGGCTTGATGTTACATTACCGTTTTAGAAGAGATGACCTTTTAAAACAGCACAATCAGCTATATCAAGCAATTATAAATAAACTAGATTCTTTTACTGTCCAGAAGGAGCCCATAAATGCCCAATTATGATGCAAACGTTGTTATAAGCTACCATGATCAAATTGCAGCTTTTAAAAATAAAATCCAGAATGGAACACTCACTCAAGCAGATATAACGTTGGCTAAGTCTACTATTGGGAATTATTATCAATACCTTGATAATAATGAAGTTGTTTATGGCGCCGCAGGCTACCATGTTTCACAAAACATTGGTTTCTTTGGGAAGGCAGCTAATCATATTTTGAATTTTGCATTAGATGAGAAAGGAATGACCTCATCGGAAGCTGATTTTGAACGAAACAAAGTAATGATTGAGCTTGCATTTAAAGATTCAAACCTTCGTAAAGTCACTACAGATGGTAATATTGATACTTCAGCCATTGCGACCTATCATTACGAAGTCTATGACGCCTACTCTCTGCCAAGAGAATCTTGGGGAGGGTCATTATTTGAAGAATTTAATGGTACGGGCTCTTATTTAGAATTTTATGACGCTCCATCTTATGAAATCAATTTCTGGGATATGGTATATTCTACTTTTACGAACGAAACAAGAAACGGTATTAATTCACGCAAGGCTACAACATATTTAGTTGCAGCCTTTGGAGAAGTAATGGAGGAGGACTCCAGCCAAATTCCACCTAATTCAACTGCTGGGCTATTTTTCAATACCTTTGATACATCGTACGATCCATATAAAATATTAGATATTTCATTAAATGGAGATGCCAAAGATTATAAACTTGGCTTTGATGTTAATGATATTCTATCCGATACATCTAAGAGTGAAGCTGAAACGTTTTCTTTAATTGTTGAGGAGCAGCAGGAAGGAATTTCAGACCCTATAAATGCCGTAAAAAACATTCCCATTCCAAAACTTAATCCAAAATATATTACCTATACTGATGGTAATAGTGTGACTACTAATTATACCAATTATAATGGTAACGCACTTGAAAGTTTTGAAGGGCTTAATGCAAGTATATCAAATGAGGGAGATATTCTTGTGAGTTCGGGTGAAAAAGTGTTTTCACTAATCAAAGAAGGTACCACGGTTCTTGCTAACGGATTTAGCTATGTGGCGACAGAAGTGATCGACGCCGCGCAAGCAGCCACTTCTGCAATGACAGATTTCATCGCTGCTCAGGCGGGAAATTATTGGGGCACGCTTGTAAGCAACAACAACATTAACCAGTCGCTTTCTAATTTCTTTAGTGCTCATATAGATGATTTAATAAACGGTAACATTGATGTGGATGAAG
>CAYGNU010000861.1:0-1644 GCA_964351175.1 uncultured Roseivirgaceae bacterium
TGAAGTATCTTGAGGTGCTTCATAATAACCTTCTCCTTTTATTTTATCTCCTTTTTGAGTCCACTTAAGAATGCTCTTATAAGAGCTAGATATTCCGAAATTATCATCTTGACTAACAAGTCCTTCCCAGGATGTTTCTTCATAAATCTCTCTGCATGAAAAGATAGAGAGGGCAATTAATAAAATAATACTTAGTTTAAGAGGTGGATTCATCATTTGAATTTAAGTAAATTATCTTTTGACTCAAAAAGGAAGTGTCATGAAATTCTTTTAACTAATCTACTATGAAAAGAATCAACATATCATCTGGAGCACCTTGGGAGGATCAAGTAGGATACTGCCGAGCGGTGCGAATTGGAAATACGATTGAAGTATCAGGGACTGCACCTATAAGGGACGGAAAGACAGTAGGTGAGAATGCTTACGAACAGACAAAAGTTTGTTTGGAGATCATCAAAGAAGCTATTGAGAAAGCAGGCGGGAGAATTGAAGATGTCATTAGAACTAGAATGTACGTCACGGATATATCACAGTGGGTTGCTTATGGCAAAGCGCATGGTGAGGTATTTGGAAATATAAAACCGGCTACAAGTATGGTGGAAGTAAAAGCATTGATAGATCCTGACATGATGGTAGAGATTGAGGCGACAGCTATTTTATTTAACGAATAAGTAAATCTGTTTTCGTAGAAGATTTTTTTTAAAAGACAACATTCACTTAACACAAAGATGTAAGCTGGTTTCGTTTATCA
This sequence comes from uncultured Roseivirgaceae bacterium, assembly GCA_964351175.1. Taxonomy (GTDB): domain Bacteria; phylum Bacteroidota; class Bacteroidia; order Cytophagales; family Cyclobacteriaceae; genus Fulvivirga. The sequence continues at coordinate 752 of CAYGNU010000861.1, forward strand.
ATAAAACATTGCCATGAATTCAAAATCAATAATAATCTTCATTCTGGTATTTTCAATTCAGCTATTGATGTCATGCTATCCATGCGATTGCAATCCAGGAATAGTCAGGGGTGCAGTGTATACAGAGGGAGAAATAACTGCACTTGATACGTCTGGGTTTAAAGATGAAATAGTTCAAGATAGCGTGCATCGGAATTCTTTTGGGCTTTACTATGAAAGTACATTTGAGTTAGAGGAGACTAGCGAAATCAAACCTACTGAATTTCATGGATCATTTGGTTTCAATTCAGCTTATGCATGTAGTTGCACAGAAAATACCTTCACTTATGCTGATCCAGTAGTCAGCTTGGATATTGTCATGGTGGAGGATATTACTAAAGAAGAAACAAATATTAATGAGGCTTTTGGGCTTTTTATAGGAACTGGGCTGCAAGCAATAGATGAAGTAGACTGGAATCTGTATTTCAATCAGGAATGGTATCCCGAAGTATACCTAAATTTTGAACTATCGGATGAAGGTGCTGTTGCTTCATCATCTGTTTTCAAAATAGTATTAACACTAGAATCTGGAGCTACTTTATCCTCAGAAACTGAGGTTGTTAAGTTCTTTGACTGATAGAGTTCACCACATCATAAATAAAGCTAGCTGCCAATTTAGCCGTTCGGCCATCGTCATGAACAGGATTCATTTCTGCCAGATCAAAGCTGACAACTTTGTCTGATTTGAGAATGTTCTTTAGCAGTGGTTTGATATGATGAGGTAACGCACCGTATGGATTTGCTGCACTTACACCAGGAGCTACTCCTGCTGAGAACACATCCAAATCAAGCGTAATGCAAAAATGATCCATTGACTCAATGAAGAATTTGATCTGAGCCATTAACTCTTCATG
>CAYGNU010000862.1:0-1644 GCA_964351175.1 uncultured Roseivirgaceae bacterium
CTCTTTATGTATATGCTTTATCTCTTCTGAAGAAACATTTTCCACATTTAAGTTATTGATATATGAACGAACATTAATCCCCCAACTTCTTGAAGCGTTAACGATAGCGCCCCAAATTTTCCTCGCCTCCCACATCCTTCCATATGCAGAATTATTCTTAAACCCCAGATAAAAAGCAACGACTGTACCAACCAACGAAATAGGCATAAAAGGAATATCTAAAAAATTGAAGTGAAAATACTTGTGAGTTATTGCCAGGAAAGTAGACCAAACTGTAAGTTGTATAGTAAATACTTTAGTAAATTCAAATATTGTACCCATTTTTAATTTACGATCTGTATACATATCTTCAACTCCGTATATGACTTTCAACAACAAATGTATGTATTATAAGTTGCAGGGTTACTTCATTAAATATCAATTGCACTATGGTTTTCCTTTATTCACTTTTATCAAACTTTTTGTACTCTGAAAAAAAATATTCATCAAACTCAACTTCAGAAAAGGCAAAAAACTAAATTGCGACCAAATGTACTGAAGCTAAATATTGAGATTGAATTTAAATTATCTGCCTAGTATTCCATTTGTTGTAGCCTGACTGCATTTAATATTGCTAGTAGGGCTACTCCAACATCGGCAAAAACAGCTTGCCACATAGTGGCCAAGCCCATTGTACCTAATACCATCACGGTTAACTTTACAACAAAAGCGATTATAATATTTTGCCATATTATTGTTTGAGTTGATTTTGCTATTTTTATGCCAGTTATGATTTTCGAGGGTTGATCTGTTTGAATAATGATGTCAGCAGTTTCAATAGCAACATCACTGCCCATTGCTCCCATTGCTATGCCAATATCACTTGCAGCTAAGACTGGAGCATCGTTTATACCATCACCAATAAATGCGACGAACCGAGTGGGATCTTTTTTAATAGCATTGACTTCCTTGAGTTTGTCTTCCGGAAGAAGTCCGCCCTTGGCCTTATCAATATTTAATAGTTTTGCTACTTTCTGAGTAATGCTATCCTTATCTCCAGAAAGCATTTCAATATACTTAATTCCAGCATCTTTTAAAGAGGATATCATTTCTTTGGCATCATCTTTTATTTCATCTGCAATTGTCACATAACCACTGAATTGATTGTCTATGGCGACCAAGATAATAGACTCGGGAATTTGTTCCAACTCTTTTGGAGTTTTAATATCAAATTGGTCCAATAGTTTTTTGTTACCAGCAATAATTGGCATATTATTAATTTCTCCATAAAGTCCCTTTCCTGCAATTTCTTTAATTTTAGTTATTTCAGGGATTATAGATTGTGGAGATTGGTATTCTAATATTGCTTTTGCTATTGGGTGGGTAGATTTCGATTCAATTGCAACAAGGTGTCCCATAAATTCTTCTTCAGCCATTGTGTTAAATATTTTAATTTGACTTATCTTAAAGACACCTTTCGTAACTGTTCCAGTTTTGTCCATTATAATAGTATTTACTTTTGTCAGATCATCTAAATATCGAGCTCCCTTGAATAATATTCCGTTTTTGGAGGCAGCACCTAATCCTCCAAAGTAACCCAAAGGAATGGAGATAACTAAAGCACATGGACAAGAGATAACTAAGAAAATTAATGCTTTATAAAGC
>CAYGNU010000863.1:0-1641 GCA_964351175.1 uncultured Roseivirgaceae bacterium
ACCTGGTTGAGCGTCTTCTGTGAGTTGCCCTAAAATCTTGTCAGCTTGATCTACTTGCCATTCAGCAATATCTACAGGCCAAACTGGGTCATATGGTCTATTGCCAAATTTCACTAAAAATAGCTTGCCCATTGCCTGATATCGATGTTGACCCTGTTCATCTGGCACACTATCTTCTAGTGTATCTAGCCAAGTATGGTCAAAATTGTAACAATCTGCGGCAATATCATCTGGTACTTTAACATAGCATGGAAATGGCTTATAAAGAGTACCCTCAAGTTCTAAAGCCACTGCTAACCGACTCAATACAGCACTTTGTTTGGCAACTCCTACAATTGATACAGTTACATTATCCTCCCTGTGTTTTTTTTGTGCTTCTCTAATTAGCCGGTCGATTTCCGGGAATACAGTCAACTTAAATGACTTTGTTCTAAGCATTCCTTCTCTAACAATTATAGTATCAGACCCCCATTCTCTATACTTCAAAAGATCATATAAAACCGCCCATTCTACTATATCCCTGTAAATCCTAACAGCACCTGTACTCTTACCTGGCTCACCAATTCCTTTCAATAAATAAGACAAGTCGAGGACACTCATACCAAGATCCTTACAAAGTCTTTGTAGTGGTTTTACAAGCAAAGGACTACTCTCATCTAAGCGATCATCAAATATCGATTCAGTTGAGTTTCCAGCAATAGCGTCAAGTGCACATTGATTCCCTCTAGAGTCAACAACCCTAACTAGTTCAATTACAGATGGATTAAAATAAAGTCGGTTATCACCGCCATCTGCAGAAACAAATGATACTGCATTGACTGAATATTTACGTATAGGTTTTAGGTTTCCCTTAAGCTCACGTGCATACTTTCTGAATTTCTCGAATACAGGATCTTCATTTTTATATGCATCAAGAATGCGGTCTCTTATTTCTTTAAAATTGTTTTCTGCCAGTGCCATAATTAATCCATTTCCATATCAAGCTTGACCTTCATATCATTATACCTACTTTGAGGAATCAACCCATCATTCTGAAGCCTTCCAATCAAAATTGCAGAGTGTATTCCAATTTCTCTAGCATATTTGAGTATACCATTTGGGCTAAAGTTTCTAGCTAGCTTTACTTTCTCATACAATTGAGATGGAATTAGAAATTCAGACGCAAATTCATCAGCCTCTTTTTCCTTGTCCTTACTTTCAATCCCATCTTCTGTTCCTTCTAAGAAATATTCTTTTTTCCCATGTAATAGGACATGGCCAGCTTCATGGAAAAAGGTAAACCAAAAACGATCATTATACTTACCTCTAAGACTTAATTGAATAAGTGGATTGCCTCCGACCCATCGAACTGCGCCACTGATAGTCGCTTTCGATATCATTGGTGTAAAGATTATGTTTACCCCTGCTTCATTGCATAATCTCTTCAACTCCTTCTTGATAACATCGTTCTTTTCTCTAGTGAGTGTTCTTATCTCTTGAAGTTTTTGCTTGAATATCTTTTGATCATAATTTGGAATTTCAGACTTTGATGCCAAAATTTCACCATGTCTTAGCCAAGCTGATATAGCCCCATTCTCATTAGTAAATGAAAGTGAAATTCTGAATGCAGCTTTAGGTTGATTTTGCATCCAAATGGACTTC
>CAYGNU010000864.1:0-1637 GCA_964351175.1 uncultured Roseivirgaceae bacterium
CATCAATTTCATCAAAATAATCCTTAGCGTTTAATTCTATTTCTTGCGCTTTACTCTGAAAATTCTCAATAGCATCTTTTGATTTAGATTTAATAGATTCTTCCAAGTCGTAAAATTCGTCAACAAATTCCTGAATCACATGTTTGCCTTCACTAATGGAAAGCTCCGTGTTTTGTATTAGTTGCTCTGTTAGCTTATCAAACTTAGCTTTTAAATTTTCTTTTGCTTCACGAGGTTTATCCATGGCATGTTCAAAAAGCTCCTGTATTTCCATTTTGCGCATGTCTACTTTCTCACTGATTGCTGAGACCATTTCATCTCGTTTCTTTTTCAAATCCTGACTAGCTTCATGTGCCTTTTTTTGATAGCCTTCCACAATTTTTTTACCTTCCTTGATAGAAAGCTTATTGCTTTTTACCAATCTGTCAATCAGTTCTTCAGTTTTATGCACTGCCAGTGCTGATGAACCAACTCCAAGATAAAATATGTCGCGTATAATATGTCTGTCTTCCATGGCCTTTCTTTTTTGATTGATTATAAAATTAAGCCACTTCTTTTTTGTTTCTGATGATTGGGATCAAACGGCTCGTTGATTTCAATCAGCAGGCATCAAAGCTGTTAATTAAACGCTAAAGATGAGTTTCTTTTGATGTTCCCAACAGTACAGCGATTGGTTTCATCTCATCCACCTGATCGGCAATCAGTTTCAATATGGCCACAAATGGCAGAAACAAGATCATTCCCATGGCACCCCATATAATGCCTCCTGCAACAATAACCACAAGTGTTATAAGTGCATTGATCTTAAGTTTTTGACTAACTGCAAGCGGAAAAATAATGTTAGCCTCCAATATCTGAACGACAACAAATACGATCAATACGCCAATGGGATAAAATACAGAATCATATTTAATCCAGGACACTGCCATTGGAAGTATAGCGCCAATAGTTATACCTACATAAGGAATGAACGTAAGTATAGAGGCCACAAAACCAAAAAATATTGGATTGGGGACTCCCAAAATGAACAGGCCAATGCTATTGAGAATTCCAACTACAAGGTAAACAACACCCATACCTTTTATGAAATTGTAATAGGTGATAATAACATCTGGCATCAGTTTTCTAATGTATTTGTCTGCATCAGAAGGAAAAACTAGATAGAGAAAGGCTACCAGTACCTCGCGATAAAATAAAATAAGTGCAGAAAAAATCGGTATAATGGCAAACAGCACTAATGAAACGGAAGATTTGTAGAGGGTAGTCGGTATTTCCGGGAGAACATGGGTAGAAATATAACTTAAAATACTACCAAGAAGTCCCACTTCTGGATCGATGAATGCTTTGGTCCAGGAAGTTGCAATGCGATCATCTAACTGTTGAATTAGTACCGATAGCTTTTGCGAAAGCGCTGGCCACTCATGCATAAACTGTACAAACTGATAACCGAGTAAAATGAGTACAGATAAAGTAAGCCCCAGAAATACTATTAGGCCAATAAAAATGGACCATAGCCTTGGGACTTTGTGACGCTCCAACCAGCGACAGAAGGGATATAAGATAAAACTAATGAGCAAACCGACACTCAAGGGAATGAAAAGTGATCGGGGGAAATAAAGTCTGACGACTATAAAACA
>CAYGNU010000865.1:0-1635 GCA_964351175.1 uncultured Roseivirgaceae bacterium
CCTGAGAGTCAGCTCAAAACAACCATATTACCTTAATTTGAAATATCTATAGTTCGATATTAATAAAATTAAAACTTGGATTGAAGACGGCGCACTTGCTGAAGAGCCATCTGAATATGGCAGTCCCAATTCACAATTAACAACCTATCAAAAATTTAGCACAAGAATGACCGATCGTTATTATGTGGCGTCAGTTTTTTCTGAAGTGTTTGATCACAGTAGTCATGAGCCCACAGTAAGAACAATCATTCAAAATGTAATTAAAGGACAGATCATTAATAACTCTGATTATTTTGGAGGATCCTTTTGGCAACATGATGCTATTACTGTAGCAAACCCAAATATAGCTGGATCATTAATGTTGCGCAAAAACCGCTCTTGGTACCCCGAAGATCGAAGTGGAGTTGCCCCTTCGATGTGGACAGCCGAATCAGTTCCCGAGACCAATATTGTTCGTGAAGCTTATCGCCAACGAGCATGCTCACTACTCACCTCAAATTGGCAATACCTAAAAGGAGCCTTAATAAATGCAGAACTTGTAAACTCCACGGCCATTTATTCTACAATCAACAATGTACCCATTAACTCCACAACCGTTAAAAAAATCTATCGACTCTTCTATCCAGCAAAAGATGTTAATTCGCACATCGAGGCTCTCAACCAACTTGCAACTAATCTAAAAGCAAACTCCCAAGTAAGTAATAATTTTGAAGTCTTAAAAATTTTAGTCTACACCACATGTCTGAAACCCAATTGGCAGGCTCCTTAACTCAAAAAAACCGCTTTAAAAAGAGGTGCCAACACATAATGTTAATCATATCTATAGAGAAGAACTTCTAAGTAGTTTGAATAAAAATTAATAATTTTATAATACGCTGATTGAATCTTGAGTTTGGGTAATTAACCAACCTGTTAGTTTATTACTAAAGCTCATAAGTAACACCTCCAGAGCATCAAACATTTGCGTTTTTTCAACAAATTTACTGAAGAATTCGACTACAAATTATTTGTTTCTATTTTTCTTAACAGTTTTAATTATCTCTTCTTTAATATCATTAAGGTAAAGTGCGTCCGATTTAGCAAACCAAGGTCCTTGCGCATATCTCATTTTAATACAAATAAAATTTGTTAGTCCCTCTTCATAAGATAATACGAGTGCTTGTTCTAAAGGCATTTGTTCCGAAAACCCCTTGTTTTCATTACACTCTGCCTCGCTTTGAACAACTTTATATTTATAGAGGTCGTACTGACCAAATGCCGTATCAATAGTCAACGTTAAAATATCTTTATCATAGAAGGGAAAGGGAAATCCAACTACGTCAAAATCAGAGCTCTTAGAAAAATCAATTAGACTAATATCAGACTGAACAAAGTTAGTAACTTCCGAATGACCAATTTCATCAGTAGCACAAACTTTCAACAATCCAGAAATTTGATGATCATAAAATTTTATAAAATCTGAAAAAACATTTTTTACATCTATCGACTTGTAACCTTGTTTAGAATAGCACGAGCGGTCACAGAAAGAATGCTTCTTCTTTTTGTGTAAACATCGTGGGTCAATGTGATCTGGAACAAACTTATAAAAAATATTATTTTTCAAGTGAATTGATGGTAATACTTTTTCTGACAAAG
>CAYGNU010000866.1:0-1633 GCA_964351175.1 uncultured Roseivirgaceae bacterium
CATTAAATAAAATACCTTGAGTCAATCCACGGCATTTTATTTTTTCTACTGTTAGAATTCTAACAGCCATGAAAAATGTTCAAAAAAGATAAGGCCACTTAAAATCAATGATATTATGCCTCAATTGTTTTAATTAAATTTGGAACCTATATGGGACAAAGTTTTTTATTTTTAACATTCGTTATTTTTCTTACTTCCTGTTATGTCGATGATGATAAGCTCAAAGATGTGCTATTTCCTGCGGCTATTGGAATGAATGCTAGCACTGAATCTGAATACTATTTTAGCCTTGATGAACAAGTCGGTTCAAAATTAGAAGCGGAAGATTTAAGCTCGCCAATTACCGATACTTATAGATCTTCAAGTCGAGTATCGTTGAGTGGTTTACCAGAAGGCCTAAAAAGACTTATTGATGATGTTCCTTATGAATTGACAGCGAGCTACAAAAAAAGTGAGTCTGCCGGTTATGAAAAATATGATACGGCCCCACTTTATTTTGTAGATGAAGTGTTGGAACCCACAAGTATACCCAGTAGTGGGAATGAGTTTTTTTTAGTTAACTTTAGATTAGAAAAAACAGGCATTGAATGGACCACAAGGAAAACGTATGTAAATTACGGAAAACTGCATTGTGGACAACTGATTATTAGTGCAAGCAAGGGCCAAGTTAGTGATTACTTAGGGCACTCAGTTGAAGAACTAAAGACAACCAACTCAAATATTTCATACATCGGTGATAAACTTATTATTAATTTATCACAAATAGGCTATTGGGATTTAAAAAACATTTATGATTCTATATCTTCACGCATTGGCAACTATGGAATAATGATTGATGAACGTTATTATTCAGAACATTTTGGAAGAACATTTACGAATGGAATTATAACTTCTGATGTTCTTGAAAGTAATGAGTATTTATATAGTTATGCTTATATCCAGAGAAATAGTGGTGCCGGTTATATGCAGATTCAATCACTTTGTGGATTAAAGGTTAAATAAGGTATTCAAAATGAAATATGTATTAGTCGCATTCTCAATCATCATTTCCACTTCTTTATTTGCACAGGCAAATAGTAAAAGTATTTCTAAAATTGAAAAAGAAGGATTAGTTAAGAAAGATGTTTTAAACTCTTACCAAGCATCTTTGTCTCTTGTTGGCAGGCAATGTGAAGGCATGTGTCCATTTATACAAGATACAACTAATTCAACAGGTATCAAGGTAGGAGTAAGAAAAAATTTTAAATTACTGGATTGGTTTTATACCAGCTCAGGGGTTGGTTTAACTCGAAATAAGATAAGAGATAGCTTCGCAGACGGAAAAGAGATAAACTATGTTATTTATGACTTAAGTGCTGAACAGCGTTTGGGCTTTCAGCTAGGTAATCCTTCAAGCTTTGCCATTAGACCTTTTGCTTATATCAGTTATGCAAAAGGAAAAGGAAAAATGGAGTCAAGCGATGGTTCCATATCTAATAGTATATCTGATACAACGACTCTATCTGGATTAGGAGGGGAACTTGTTTTTAATGAAGGTTTCTCTTTTGAATTACTAATTGCTTCAGGGAAATACTCATCTAATAGCTTAATTTATAGTAATCAAAAGTTTGATATAAAGTCAGTCTCGATGGGT
>CAYGNU010000867.1:0-1627 GCA_964351175.1 uncultured Roseivirgaceae bacterium
TTTTTCCTCCTTTGTAAGCGATTCTCTTTTTTTACTTTATTCGTTTCTGCTATTTTTTGGTCAAATTTCTCAGTTATGTCAGCCTTTTTCTGCTCGTACTTTTTTATGTCATAAGAATTTTGTCCCCAATAATACAACCATACATAAGGAGCAAAAGGTAGAAATAAAATTTGTCTATTAGGCTCTTGAGCGTAAAGCTGATTAAGCTCGTCTTTATCAATATTTTTACTAACCTTTACATTTTGGTTGTAAAGCAGTTTTTCATCCTCTTTTAGGTATTTTGATCCTAGACATCCGGTGAGAAGGAAGGTACAAACAAGTAATAATAATTGATTTTTGTCAAGCCTCAATATAGCGTTCTATTATGATGTCCAAATCGGTAGCGAAGTTCATTAAATCACTGCAATTAAAAAAATACAGAAAGCAAGAGCAATTGTTTTTGGTGGAAGGGTCAAAAAGTACTTTAGAAGTGATAAACTCTGATTTTAAAGTTAGAACAATACTATGTACGGAACAATTCTGTCAAAATTTCTCGAATCAATTAGAGGGGATAGAAATAGAACAGGTGACAGAAAAACAGTTAACAGAGGTCGGAACATTGAAATCAAACAATGCGGCATTAGCTGTAGTTGAAATGAGAGATTCACCAAATGCAGTTGTAGATCAAAATAAATATTATCTGGCACTAGATGATATTAATGACCCAGGGAATTTAGGAACGATTTTAAGAGTGGCTGATTGGTACGGGATTGATACAATTTTTGCTTCTGAGGAAACAGCAGAATTATATAATCCTAAAGTAATATCAGCATCAAAGGGGTCATTTGCTCGCGTAGAGGTTGTTTATGGCGACCTTCAAAAGCTTATTAAACAATCTGATTTACCAGTCTATGGTACTTTTATGAATGGGGCAAATATCCATAAAACCACATTTAATAATGGGTGCTTTATTGTCTTTGGAAATGAGGCTAATGGAATATCACCGAACATTGAAAAGTTAATTGATTATAAAATTACAATACCCAAAATAGGGGGCGCTGAATCACTGAATGTAGCCATGGCGGCAGCCATAGTTTGTGATAATGCAATTCGAAATTAGGTGTCTGCCAATTCTCTTAAATCTACAGGTATAACTCTTGATACTCCCTGCTCGATCATAGTAATGCCATAAATAACATCGGTACTTGCCATTGTTCGCTTGTTATGAGTAACAATGATAAATTGAGAGTCCTTGGAGAAAGTCTTGATGATGTTATTGAACTTGTCAATATTGGCATCGTCCAATGGTGCATCTACCTCATCGAATATACAAAATGGAGCTGGTTTTATTAAATAGATAGCAAACAGGAGTGAAGTAGCAGTAAGTGTCTTTTCTCCCCCTGATAACTGGTTAATGGTTAAAGGGCGTTTACCTTTAGGTTTAGCTATAATTTCGATGCTTGATTCCAAAGGGTTATCCGGATCGCTGAGTCTCAGGTCACAATCATCTTCTTCGGTAAACAAGCTTCTAAATACCTTTACAAAATTCTCCTTGATCTTTTCATAAGCCTCGAGGAAGGTTTCTTTGGCTACTGTATCAATTTCTTCAATTGTTGCTAATAGTGATTCCTTGGCTTTATGAAGATCT
>CAYGNU010000868.1:0-1626 GCA_964351175.1 uncultured Roseivirgaceae bacterium
TGCGAATAAGATGTTTTTAAGAATGTTGGCGATGTTGTGAAAGGCCCAGATTCCTTGGCCACTTCCATCCAATTGATGCAAAAAGTGGAACATAGACCATGAAAAAAGTGAACCAGAAAAATATGTTATTAGTCCAGTATTAAACCAAAATTCAGGTGATCTGTCTAAAAACATATGTTCTTCTTTTTTAAAAAGTGAGAAATAGCCGAGTACACCATAGAAAATGAAGAAAAGGCCCTTTAAGCCAATATTGAATGAATTTATTTGATTTATCCCTTCAATAAACAATAAATCAATTGAGTAAACAGAGAGAATTATTCCCCAGAAGACGAGATGGTATTTGCTACTTAGGAAATGGGAATAGAAAATTGCAATTATTATTATTTCAAGTATTTGATAAGTATGAATCACCCAATAGTTATTCTGAAATAATACAGCTGAGACATATGACAACAAATCACTCCCTAATGAGATGCAGATTAAAACGAGGATCAGTATACTGATCCTCGTTTGTGCTTGGCGTTTATAAAGTCCTGCGCCTAGTGGAATCAAGGCAGAAAATGCAGATAAATAAATAAGGGTTTTTTCCATTGATCGATTAAGGGCATGACTGAGGACAAGGAAGAGAGGCGTTATAGCCTGAACCATCTCCACCGAAAGTTTTGAAATTCTTTATTTCCTCTAGAATTTCTTCTTGAGATTTATCCATGAAGTAGCTTGGGTAATCCTCATCTATATCTTTAATATTAAGATTGTTCTGGGTAGGAAATAAAAATACCTCTGGAATAAAGCCATCGGCATAATATGTGGCCCCCATATAAATTCTAATTCCATCAATTAGGAGTTCAGGATCAGTCGTGTTATCATTTACAGTTTTAAGGCTATCTAAGTATTTATAGAGGTAATCAAAGTCAAATAGATGGCCATAATGTGCTGTTTTAAAATCTACGGAACCATCACTGGAACCATTATCCTCAATATCAGCCCAAAACTTAAATGCTGCTAGTTTAGCTGTTGCAACTTTGGTGTCTATCTTTCCATTTTTGCCTTTTGTCATTGAAATGTACTCTTGAATTTTGGTATCAGAGGCCCTAAGTCTTGTGGCGTTTGTCACCACAAAACCAGTAGTTGAAGTAGGCGATAAAAAGGTTTCTGGATTGTCATTCGCCTTTTTGTCAGATTGACAACCAAATGAGCTTAATAAAAGGGCGGCTGATAAAATTGTGAATAAATTTTTCATAGTATTAGGTTTAAAGGTTTTGATTATCATTGAAACTACGGATTTCTTACGGTTTTGTCAAAAGTCGGTCAGTTTTGGGGGATTGTAAATACCTAGAAAGAGGGATTATGTAGAAGGGGAAAATGGAAAGTTGAAAATGGAGGATGAAGAATGAAAAGTGGGAATTGGAAGGTGTAGAATGGAATGTGTAGAATGGAATGTCGCTTATACTTCGATAAACTCCGCTAGACAATTCAGCGTCCTGCGCAAGGCGGTAAGCGTAGAGCGAATAGCGATATGCGAAAAACTAATCCAATAAATCCGGTCTTCTTTCCTCCGTTTTTTTCACTGCCTCATCATGGCGCCATTGTTCTATTTTGGCTTCATGTCCAGAGGTGAGTACATCG
>CAYGNU010000869.1:0-1626 GCA_964351175.1 uncultured Roseivirgaceae bacterium
ATTTTGTGTCAACTTATTTCAGGACGGGACAAGGGAAGTAACAAAAAAGCCCGGCTAATTGCCGGGCTTTTTTATGTTAGTTACCATCTAAAATTCTAAATAATTCGTCCAAGTCAGGGGTAATAATAATTTCAGTACGTCTATTTTTCTGTCTTCCCTCCTTTGTTTCATTATCCTCAACAGGCACAAACTCTCCTCTACCCGCTGCTGTCACCTGCTGTGCAGAAAGCCCTGCGTTGGTTAAGATTCTAATAATTGAAGTAGCCCTAAGAACTGATAAATCCCAGTTATCATTCATATACTGAGAAGTTCTGCCAATTGGCACATTGTCAGTATGTCCTTCTACCATTATATTCAAGTCCTTTTGATCTTTAATGGCTTTTGCTAATTGCTGTAATGCTGTTACACCTTTTGGATCAACTCCAGTACTTCCTGACTTAAATAATAACTGTTCCGCAAGAGAAACGTAAACTTTTCCATTCTTAACTGATACCGTTAAATCACTCTCCTTAAAATTTAGAAGAGCTTGCGTTATTTTATCTTTAAGTGCCTGAACTGCCTTATCCTTATTGGTAAGAATCTCTTCCAATTCTCTAACTTTCTCTTCTCGCACTGCCAAATCAGCACTTAATTGCTCATTCTCTTTCTTAGTCTGCTCTAAGCTTTCTTTCAAAGCTAATAATCGTTCCTGCTGAGCGGCTAAGTCTTGCGTCATCTGTCCACTATTACTAAGCAAGTTATTATACTTGGTTTGTAATTGACTATTATCCGAGCTCAAGTTCTTGAGATCAGCGGCCGTAGCTCTTAGTTTCTTTCCTAAAGATGAAGTGTCTGATTTTAATTTTTCGATTTCGCCATTAAGCCTTTCAATGGTGCTCAATGCTGTGGCTAAACTATCCCGACTATTTGCAAGATCTGTTTCTAGATTGATCTTGTCAGAAAGTAGTTCATCGTATTTTTTCTGTGTTACACATGAAGCTGAGAAAATGATTAACCCACATAACAAAAAAATGATCCTATTCATATCTAAAAATTATATTTCTACGAATATCACTAATAGATTGATCAAATAAAAAATGCTAACAGCAATATCCCTTACTAAACTTTGAATATCTTTAATTATTAACCAAACAAAATGAACAATGTCAGGAATGCTTAAAGATGATGCCCTTAAAGGGAAAACGATAATAGTAACAGGTGGTGGAACCGGTTTGGGTAAATCTATGGGGAAGTACTTCCTTGAACTTGGTGCTAACCTCGTTATTGCAAGCAGAAAAATGGAAGTTCTTGAAAAAGCAGCAGCAGAGTTGGAAGCAGAAACAGGAGGGCAGGTATTACCTGTAGCCTGTGATATCAGGAAATATGATCAGATCGAAAATGTAATAGCTGAAGCTGAGAAAAAATTTGGTTCTATCACAGGGGTGTTAAATAATGCTGCTGGAAACTTCATTAGCCCTACAGAGCGATTATCGCATCGTGCTTTTGATATTGTGATAGATATTGTTTTGAGAGGCACTTATAATTTCACTTTAGCAGCTGGTAAAAACTGGATTAATAAGAAACAGGCAGGCACTTTCTTAAATATTGTCACAACCTATGCATGGACAGGCTCAGGGTATGTGGTAC
>CAYGNU010000870.1:0-1626 GCA_964351175.1 uncultured Roseivirgaceae bacterium
TTCGAAATAGAAGGTCAAGCCTTTACCGCTTCTGTAAGTACTATTTTTTATTTTTCAATAAAGTAGTATTTTCAAATCATGGGAGATATTCAAATATTAGAAAGTGGTAAAACCAAAAGAACAGTTTTACTTTTTTCAATTGTTTTTATAGTAGTCATCGCTATTTCGTGGTATTGGGGATATTCAGCAGGTTACGACCAAGGTCAAGTTGACTTAAAAACTGAAATGCGGTTAAACGGTAACTAACTTAAATGATTAAGACAATTAGTTTTTATTTGCTTGTGGCATTCTTCGTCTTTGCAGGGGCTAATCACTTCGTGAGTCCCGAATTCTATTATCCCCTTATTCCAGACTATTTACCTTTTCCAAAATTAATAAATACCATCAGCGGTATAGCTGAAATTGGTTTAGGATTGCTTTTATTATCGAAACAATACCGTATTTACGCTGCGTATTTATTGATAGTAATGCTAATAGCGTTTATTCCTTCCCATATCTATTTTATAATGATAGGTAGCTGCATTAATGATGGTCTTTGTGTGCCTGAGTGGGTAGGATGGATAAGACTAATCGTAATTCACCCTTTATTAATTTATTGGGTTTACTCAAACCGTAATTACGCCAATCAGTAATTACCTGATCTGAAAACCAATGGTAAACTCAAAGCCGGCCTCGGTTACTGTAAAAAAACCATCTCCGGTTTCATAGTCTTTTTCACCAACTTCAGTAGGATTTAGCTCGTTGATGTACATTACATCATCTTGGTTTTCCAAGCTTAGTTGATCTAAAGGCTCATCGTTGTCAATAAAAATAAAAATCCAAGGTTCGTCAGTTAATTCAATCTGATCTTCGAGTGAAATTTCTGTTCCAATGGGCAAATTCTCTTCTAAAAAGTCTTCGCCTAAATCATACAAAAGTATTGATTCATCTGCAGATTTAGCAAATCCAAATAAAACGTCAGGCCCAGAATCATCATCATCCCAAGACTCCATGTTAGCATTTTCAAAATTTATAGATGAAATAACTAGAAAGCTTGTATATCTCTTACCTACCAGCACGGAGCCAGAAACAGTTTGTGAAATACCCCCTGAACCAGTTGCAGTAAGCACAACATCATAAGTGCCAGTTTCAGTATAGGCATACGCAGGGCTTTCGGATGTAGATGTGCCACCATCTCCAAAATCCCAAAGGTAAGTTGCTGCGTCAGTAGAAGTATTAGTAAAAGTGACGGTTTCACCAGCTTCTATAAAAGATCGGTCTTGTGTAAATGATGGAACAGGAGTAGGGCCGGTTGGATCTTCGTCCTTATCGCAACTAACAATAATAATCAAAAGGAGAGGAAGCAGTTTGGTTAATATTTTCATAGGATTAGATTTTAAGTAATCAATTTACATCAATTACTTAATTATCTCATCCCCCAAATTGTGTCATAAACGTCTAAAGAACCAAAAAAATCAATCTGGTATGGCTAGTAGGGGAATTTCTGTATGAAAAATCAATTTTTTGCTTTTGCTTTTGTTAAACAGTGAGTGGAAGAAGTCATGTTTCCTTGGGATAAGTGCCAAAAGGTCTATATTTTGCTCTTTTACATAAGTATTAAGTCCCTTTTCCAAATCTGTATTGATT
>CAYGNU010000871.1:0-1206 GCA_964351175.1 uncultured Roseivirgaceae bacterium
GTTCCCCATATTGCACTTCCAGGATGAAAAGGAAATATGGCAAATTCTAAAAAATTGTCATTGTCTAAATCTGCCAAAAATTTTTGTTTTCTAATTCTAACAAAAGGAACAATACTCCAGTAAGCATCATCGTCTTTTCTAAGCTTCATTTTTTCAACTATTTTTCCAAGGATTCAACAATGTTCTTCTACCGTATGTTTGGAACCGTTCTTACTCATTCTCAAATGCTTTTTTACATGGTGATAACCGGGCCTACAATTCATAGAGGCCCTTCTTCCAAAAACAATTCCAAGTTCGTAACATTAACTCCTCCTGGCCCAACATAAGCAGAATCAATTTGAGCGATTACCCACATTTCATCAGGTTTTAAAAATTTAACAGAGTTCCAAAATCCTTTTTCTAGCTTAGGAGATGTTGAAGATTTAATCTCGACAGCTATTTTTTTCATCCCTTTTTCTAAAATAAGATCAACCTCATTTCCACTAGAATCCTTAAAGAATGAATATCGCCAATTAGGTGCATTCATAATAATATTTTCAATAACATAAAATTCAAATGAATGACCAACTACAGGGTGACCAAGTAAGGAGTTCATTTCTTCAATTTCAAGTAAAGCATGAAGTATCCCGGTGTCTCTAATATAAACCTTAGGAGACTTAATCAGCCTCTTACCTTCATTTGAAAAGTAGGGTGGAAGAGTTTTAATGACAAAAGTTTGTTCCAAAATATCAATATATGACTTTATTGTATGGTGGGTCACGCCTAGTGACCTACCTAAGTTCGAGTAGTTTACCACTTGTCCATGAACATGTGCGAGCATTCTCCAAAAGCGTTCAAGGGTAATCGCTGGAATAGTAAAACCAAGTTGAGGTAAGTCTCTCTCGAGAAAAGTTTTAATATAATCATTTCTCCAAGAGAGAGATTCATCTAGATCTTTTTGTAAAACTGATTTGGGATAACCTCCCTTTAGCCAATGTTCATAGAATAAGATATCCTGTTTTATTTCTTTAAAATGAAAAGGTGTGATTTCAATATAAGCAATTCTTCCTGCTAATGTTTCACTACTTTGCTTTATTAAATCTCTTGATGCTGAGCCTAGAATTAAAAATTGAGCATTTCTATCATTTTCATCAACATAAGTTCTAATGGCCTGAAACAGAGCTGGCATCATTTGGATCTCAAGCAGACAAATAACCTTGCCTGGAT
>CAYGNU010000871.1:1216-1625 GCA_964351175.1 uncultured Roseivirgaceae bacterium
TGCTTTTCTAAGTCTAAGTAGATTGAGTTAGAATATTTCTCCAAGACTAATTTAGCTAGCGTTGATTTACCGACCTGTCTTGCCCCCAACAAAGCCACTACGGGGTTATGCTTAAGGCGTTTTTCGACTTGAGCTTGAAATAGCCTTTTTATTTTTTTTGTCATTTGGAAATACTAGTTCCAATTTGCAAAAATGTCAAATTGGCCTTTAATTCCATATTGTTAGGTCATGTTGATTGAAAATCTATCGGTAGCAATACTGTATACGGGTTTAACTTTTTTTCTGATTTAATTAAGCACCCACTATTCATTAAATAAATCCACATATTTTTTGATTAATTCCTAATCTAAATTATCCTGGAACCAAGTAAATATAGTTTAATGAATAGGCTTCATGTTATGCCCGTCAA
>CAYGNU010000872.1:0-1624 GCA_964351175.1 uncultured Roseivirgaceae bacterium
TCATTTTCAATCCCTTGGATTGATCTTGCACGAAAAGAAATGAATAAAATATTGGCAAATGACTCTGATATCAATCCTTATGGAGCAACTAATATGCAGGAGTTTTTTGCTGTAACAAGTGAATATTTTTTTGAAAGGCCTCATCTCTTTAAGACAAAACATCCTAAATTATATGACGTGCTTTCAAAAGTATTTAATCAAAATATAGAAGAGGTTATAGATAGCTCTTCTTTTAAAAAGGAATCTGAAATAGGTAGAAATAACCTGTGTCCATGTGGTAGTGGGCTGAAATTCAAGAAATGTTGTCTGAATTAAAAAAGACAACCATCATGTTAAAACAAGGTTAACTTAATGGTTGCCTTAATTTATAAACTTAATTTCTTTATAATAACTTTTTCAAACTCATTGGGTAATTGGTATGTATTCAATAGTAGACCGTTAAGTCTAAGTAATTATAGTAGAATGAATTTGAAAATATAACCTTTAAAGCCTTTAGTAGGGTATAAATAAAATGGTATGTAATAGTTATAACCTTATAAAATTGATCAGAAACCAACTAAGTAGCTGATCAAAAGAACTAAGTTGTTAGATTATGCTTTTGGAGGAGGGGAAGCTATATCCAAGTAAGAGATGTAATAACACATGTTGTACGTGTCATTTTCAATATCTCTAAGGATTGTTTTGTTTGAATTTAATTCCTCAAGCGAAAAGGGAACATATTGTTCTATAACGTGGCTAAGGATAACCTCTATCTTGTCTTTTTCTAGATCAGAAAGCTCTGATAGTAAAATATCTTCAGCTTGTTCAACTAATTCTACATCATCGATAATTACTTCAAAATGTTCTGGCTTGCCATCAACATCATGAGTAATTACAAAAGGAGCAGCATAACCTAATGATAGAGCGTGTTCAATATCTGTAACTTTCAATTGTGTAGATTGTGACAATCCAAGATCTTTAACGACTTTATCTGAAATAGACTTTTCTATTTCAGAAAGCCTATGCTCTACAATCACTCTCTCTACCATTCTAATGGAGAAGATATTTGAGAACCAGCTAATGGCTAGTAGTGAAAGGAGTAATATGGCAGTGAGTTGTCTCAAGTATTCTAGATGAAAGTGAAAATTAGCAAATGTGACGAGAATATCAAATCGGTGATTCATTTAATTGGCTAAGTAATTTAATATTGAAGTCATTAGTTAATATTAAGTTTACGGGCTTAAGATATGGTGATAGAATGAGTTTAATCAAGTTAGACAAAGTAGAAAAACGTTATGATGGAGGAAATACCGCACTTCACCCTATAACCTTATATATAGAAAAGAAGGCTAAATTTGGTATAGTTGGGGAAACGGGTTCAGGTAAGTCAACCTTGCTTAAGATCATTGCTGGCTTAATAGCAGCTGATAATGGAGAAGTCTCCCTTAAAGGTGAAATACTAGCTAATCCTAATGACCAGCTAATTCCAGGTCATCCTTCTATCGCTTATCTATCTCAACATTTCGAATTACCATTTTTCAGAACGGTAGAAGAAATAGTTTATGACCCTTATAAAATCAGTGAAGATGAAGTCAATAAACTATACCACACCTGTCATATAGAACACTTATTACAAAATGATTCA
>CAYGNU010000873.1:0-1623 GCA_964351175.1 uncultured Roseivirgaceae bacterium
TGATCCGAATTTTATACCATTAAATACTTGCTTTTAACCACAGTTCATTGCGAGGAAACGAAGCAATCCTAATGTTGTTGGTAGTAATATCTTGAGATTGCTTCACTATGTTCGCAATGACGACCAGTTTTTGAGCCATTCTCTTATTTTTAAAGGAACATGAAATTAATCTCCACTTTTTCATTAGTAATAATTAGTTTATTCACCCAAGCACAGACTAAAAAAATCTGTATGACGGTTGATGATTTGCCCATTGTACCTTATGGTGTTTCCTCTTCTGAGACTCAGTTTGACATCCTAAAGAAACTGCTAGATACTTTCGAGAAATACGATGTTCCTGCCATTGGATATGTCAATGAAGGAAAATTATATCCAGATAAAAGAATTGATTCAGCAAAGTATAAGTTGCTGGAGATGTGGCCAGCCAATGGTTTCGAATTAGGAAATCATACCTTTTCACACGGCAGTTATCACAGACTACTTTTTGAGGATTTCACAAATGATATCTTAAAAGGTGAACAACTTACTCGACCATTACTTAAAAAGTATGGGTTAGAGTTAAAGTATTTCCGTCATCCATTTTTACATACTGGTAATACTAAAGCATCAACAGATTCACTAAATCAGTTTTTAATAGACCATAACTATATTGTAGCTCCTGTGACGATCGATAATGATGACTACCTTTTCGCTCAAGCTTACGGCAGAGCTTATCAAAAAGGAGATAGTTCATTGATGAAAAAAATAGGGGAGTCCTACATTGAGCATTCCGAAGAAAAGCTCAAGTATTATGAGAAATTGACTACGACTTTGTTTGATCGAGATATGTCACAAATAATGCTTACCCATGCTAACCAGCTAAATGCTGATTATATGGATAAGCTATTGGAGATGTTAAAAAAGTATGGGTATACTTTCGTATCACAATCAGAAGCCTTGAAGGATGATGCCTACAATGAACCTATTACTAAGTTTAGCAATTGGGGAATTTCATGGCTCGAAAAATGGGTTCTAAGTCGCGGACAAAATCTTGATATCTTAAAAGACAGTCCTGATGTGCCGAGCTATATCACCAATTAATCTATTCGGATTTTTCATCTTCCAGAGTTTTCAAGAATTCAAGTGCTGATTTCAACTTCTCATTTGGAAACTTTTTAAGAATAAACACCAGAATTACAGCTACCACAAGGCTACCAATATAATAATGAACCATCCAGGTAAGATCAAACTGATACAAGTCTAAACCTACAAGTCCTTTAGCCAAAATCAGAAAAAATGGACCTGAAAAGACTGGGATGATGATATACAGACTGTAAATATCAATAACTTCTAAACGCTTAAGTATTTGTAGCTTCTTCCTTACTTTCATTAGAGATTCTTGGGCATCTAAAGTGAAAATTTGATTCAGTTTGTATATTTCTACAGCAATTTCAACGATTGTCAAAAGTATTAGAAGTACTGCAGGAATTAAGAATTGATATTTATGCAGATGATCCTGTATGAAATTGATAAGAAAGAAATAGAAAAGAACATTAACTATTAGCTCAAAATAGCCAGTCCATTTAATTTCATAAAGACTTGATTTAATCTTGGAGAAAGTCAGATTCTTAATCAGTAATCTGT
>CAYGNU010000874.1:0-1622 GCA_964351175.1 uncultured Roseivirgaceae bacterium
AACTGATTTTCTTGAAATAGTGCTTGATTCTCCCGGCACATATTTTGACTCAATTAGGATCTCTTGCTGCCCAAAATGAGGTACAGCAACGATGAAAATGAAAAGTGATACAATGGATTTCATTAGTATGGAGTAGGATTACCTATGAAATTGTTTAAATGCCATTGAATAAATCCGTTATCTATCTGAATAAGTGAATTTACTTCAACCAATTTGTTTGATTCATATTTTGACAGAATGATCTCATTGAGCA
Source organism: uncultured Roseivirgaceae bacterium (assembly GCA_964351175.1). Classification (GTDB taxonomy): domain Bacteria; phylum Bacteroidota; class Bacteroidia; order Cytophagales; family Cyclobacteriaceae; genus Fulvivirga. Next base: position 254 of record CAYGNU010000874.1, read on the forward strand.
AACCATTAATAAATACATTAGCAGCGTTAGAATTTACTATTTGAACTTGTTGAGTATCCGTCAATTGAAAATGGATGCCGGTACTCTTTTTAGGAAAAACAGCACCATCCGCAAAATGTGAATCAACCCACATGAGCTCTTTATTCGAATCGAAATAACAAATCATTATTTCTGAGATAGTAGCACTGAGGTTTCCTTGGTTATATAGCGTTCCGCTTACTTGATGTTCCTCTACTTTCATATTTTGAACCACTACTTTTTTATAAAGATCCTGAGTAGCTACTGAGCCTAGTATTTCTAGTTTAAATGAGATAGGTATTCTTCTTTTTTCTGTAGAAATCTGATTCCAATCTACCCCTTCAAAGTCAATTCGAAAACCACTCTCTTCTTTTGGCATTAGCTTATGAATCACATTGGCTTCATCATAATAGGATGTGAGTTCATTTTTTTCAGCATCAAGGAGAGTCGCTTTTAGTGTGACATCCGCAGGATAGCTGTCTAGATTTTGAAGTAATCCTACTATGTGATACGTACTATCTCTTTTCACAAGGCTGGCATCACTTACAGTGATTACTGGTCTGTCCAACACATCTTCATGAAAGGTCTCTTTTGTGGTGATTTTTCTTCTCCCCTGATTGATGAAATAATTACTGGATGTATTTGAAAATTGATTGGTAGGGATATAGTTATCAGTTGCCTTTGGTTTGATATACCATTTATAGCCCTTCTTCATTACTTCATTTATCTCTGTTTTTCTATAATTTTTGATTGGAGTAATCCATTCTAATTTCGTTTCTATTTTTGCATAATTATCTCGTTTCTCTAGTGTTTTATGGCTAATCTTATTCAGTTTACCATAAGACTCAAGCAATCCATCTTTGACAGATATTTCTAATAGGAAATAATCTAATGTCATGTTTTCTGAAGGGTCTAAGAATGAATGAGCTTCTTCAAACCGTTTGAAATCTATGGCATCATAATAGGATGTAACAACACGCTCATGATTCAGTTGCTTTATGTTCAGCCAATAAATATTCCCAACTAATATCAATGAAAACATGATGATCAATACGATCCAGTATTTTGTCACTTGATAGAAGATGGGCTCCATGATGCTTCTTGCGGTTTCCGTATTGCTATATTCATCCTCGACTTTACCTCGTATATGTCTTACCCACTGCATTTGTATATTGATGAAAAAGGCAATAAAAAGGCACAACAATGGAACTACTCCCCACCATATTTTTTGAAATGTAGGGATATCTTTCTTTGGAAGTATAGAAGGAAGCGCAGATACATCTGATCGCTCCCAAACCATGATTCCATTGGAGAGATATTTTACTCTATGCCACCCTGAGAAATATAATAC
>CAYGNU010000875.1:0-1621 GCA_964351175.1 uncultured Roseivirgaceae bacterium
GTCCCAAGAACTAGTAAAGCAGTTACTTGAAGAAGCGAACTTTTCATCAGCGGAAGGTGTTTTAGATTTTATTGGTGTCGTCATAGAGAAATTAACAGGAGGGGGGAGTCAGGCTTCAAGAAGTAGTAATATAAGAAAGCACTTGAAGAAGACTAAGGGCGATCTGTCAGAGCTATATGATTTTCTGTTTTCGCTTTCTTATTTAAAGCCTAAATACACATTAAAATCTGGAGAGAAAGATGTTAACCAGTTATCTCCAGGGCAAAAAGGATTATTGTTGTTAATTTTCTATCTAATGATAGATAAGGGAAATATTCCACTAATAATAGATCAGCCTGAGGAAAACCTTGATAATCAAACCGTATTTAACTTACTTGTGCCTTTTATTAAAGAAGCAAAAAAGAGAAGGCAAATAATTATAGTTACCCATAACCCAAATTTGGCAGTAGTTTGCGATGCGGAACAAATTATTCGAGCAAGCCTTGATACAGATAATAATTTTTCTATTACCTACGATAGTGGCGCAATCGAAAACCCTGTCATGAATAAGGCCATAGTAGACGTCCTTGAAGGAACCCATCCTGCATTCAATAAGAGATCGACTAGGTACTATAAGAGCTCGGGTCCTTCATAGGTGACTTGGTTTGCAGGTGGCGCAGACCGCGGAAATAGCTTAGTGATAAACATTTTTTTAGGGTTACCCCCATGTCACTTTTAGAATCAATTGCTATACTAGAATAATGGAAGATAGCAGTAATGGCCTTTCAAATAAAGCATATGCCAGATACAGAAAAGAGAGAAATCTTCCTGGTGGTACACATCAGGCGGTTAAGAAAGCTTTAGAACGAGGGCGAATATACAAAAACAAGTACGGACTAATTGATCCTCGGCAAGCTGATGCAGAATGGGAAGCGAATACAAGTTGGTCAATGCAAAGACATGAAAGTAAATTCAATTAGGGTCAAAATCTACAAGTTTTTTTACAGGGACCCCAAGGGTGTTCGCTATTTTAAGTAATGTTAAATATGTTGGATTTACTTTTCCACTTTCAATTCTCGACATTGTTCCTCTTGAAAAACCTGCCTCGAGATAAAGCCTGTCTTGGCTATAGCCTTTAGATTTACGCACCTTCTTAATATGCTCACCTAGAGTTTTTATAGCTTGTTGTTCTTTTGCCGTCATAACTATATTTTTCGCTGTAATTAATAGGCATTCTCTTCATATATGAAGGTATAATTAAAGAAGGTCTCTTTTTGGTCGAAAAGCCAAGAAACTTATGGAGGGAAGTATGCGTTATTTTATTCAATCAAATAAGTCGGGAATATTGAGCATGGTTATATTGGTATTAGTCGTCACAAGCTGTAATGAAGAACCAGTCAAGGATGTTGATAATAAAAAATTTACATCAGACATCATGGCATTAGTAGACCAAATGGACGCAACACAACCGCGCGATGAAAAGTCTATCTCACTAGTAGGCACGAAACTAAATGGAGAATTTGGCATCAGTCAGGATAATCTTCAGGCAATGAACAATCCAAAAGGTGAAGGCAAACTAGTCTACTATCCAGGTACAGTATTTAATGGAGTTAAAAGAAATCTACTATGGGTTGTTATCGAT
>CAYGNU010000876.1:0-1619 GCA_964351175.1 uncultured Roseivirgaceae bacterium
CTACAGGCTTATTTGATGGCCTGTGATGCCATTGGTAAGGACTTAGGAACCCCTGCTGATGTGATGAACATTAGGAGGACATGGTTTATAGCCCAGAACGTCAAGCAGCCAGTTTATATGAACGCTGGGCCATTGGATGCCTTAGGAGCTAATGGGAGGGCTGTTAAGCTATTAGAGGCCGAACCTGGGGACTTGGTGCAGCTTTGGAGAAAGTCCGGCTCAGGGCATTCTGTGATATTCATAAATACCTACACTGAGAATGGTTATAGGGCTTTGAAGTATTGGAGTACACAGAGGGGGACTAATGGGATAGGCTATAGGACTGAATACTTTGAGGGTGTTAGAAACCCCATAGAGCATATACATATATGCAGGCCGTTGTAGTGGCTAATGGAACAAATGTATGCTATGGGCGACAAGACAGGAATAAGTAACTGTGGAAAACAAAACTGAGACATCTTTTTTTAATTGCCGTAGGGCGGGGTTTATGGAAACTAAATATTCAATCTTTAGAAGAAACATTGCAAAGGTTAGGGCTGTTCGTGGTATGTCAGCTCGCGAACTTTCAATTCAAGCAAAACTAAAACAGCAAAAACGAATATCAGATATTGAAGACGGAAGAGGATCGCCAACGCTTGATGAAGTTTGCGAAATCTGTAAAGTTCTCGGATATTCAATTGATGAAATGTTATATAATGAAGCAACTGTAACCGTTAAATTTAATGCAATATGAAAAAATATAAAGGTGGTGATATGGGTGATGGAATATTACTAACAATGATTAAATATTTCCTTTTTGGATGTGTCTTTTTTGCTGTAATTGGTATTGTAGTCTTTCTATTTTTGCGGGGTGGCGGCAATTAAAAAAAGATGAACACCAAACATCACTATGGAATGATTAGAGCCTGGAGCATACATAGTATTAGCAACTGGCCGACATTGTGCGGCTGGTTGCAAAGGGTCAAGCTCCTGCGCCTTTGCAATTCGTTGGCGTGGAGGCTTGTTGCTAATGCACGATGATAAATTTTAGTTTTTGAGACTTAACTGATGAATGATATGAATACAGAAAATGATAAAATAGAATTAGATCAGCACTTGTATGGTGTTGCTTATTTTAAAATTGAAAACAATACCATCACTCGGATTGACCCACGCACTATCAGAATAATGAACACTAAGCAAAAATTAAATTTATCTGGTATTGGCAGTAAGCGGCCAACACTTGTAGAGGTTTCAGAAATTGTTCATGGTTTATTTAAAGATAAGGTTTACTCCCTACAATCAAAGGGGAGAACTAAGAAGCAGGGGATACATTATGCTATGCTTCTCAATGAGCTATCACAGGCCGCGTGTGCCAGTGGCGGGGAGGGAAAAGGCGTGAGCGGGGATGAGGATTATCATAATCCATTAGATGATGCAGATGATCCAAGGACACATGGGCTAAATAATGGGATTGGCTGCGCGTAGCTCCGCTGGAAGCCTTTTATTGTTGTGCTGGCATTACTGCCAATGGATAGCAAGTAAAAACTGAAAAGAGGGCTTAGATAAAATAGACTATGAAAAACATTACAAATGAAAAATTAACGGATGCTTTTGATATTTGTTGGCTTGTTCAAGAC
>CAYGNU010000877.1:0-1618 GCA_964351175.1 uncultured Roseivirgaceae bacterium
TCATTCATTTAATGGTATTCTTGTGTGATTTTGATTTTTTTGTTTTTTGTTGAGAAGTTGTTTAGATATTACATATCTTGTCTAGATTATTGAAGTTGTAATATGAAGGCAAGACAAACGCTATTAAAAGCTTTAGACATTAACGAAGAAGAATCCAATCAGGTATTTTCTTTGTTAGTAATGGGCTTTTTTATGGGCATTTTCTTAGCTACCCTTGATATTGGCGCAGCAGCGTTATTTTTAAATAATTTAGATGAACAACAAATTGAAGAGCAATTACCACTTGCCATCCTTGTTTCAGGCATACTAGGTATTATTTTTACCGCTCTCTATAATTTCTTTCAAAATCGTATTTCATTTATTGCCCTAGGTTTTGGAGCATTAATAATTGTTACATTGACGCTCCTTGGTGTAGAGATCGCTTTTAGGAATTTATCAGACCCTATGCCTATCTATTTCTTTACTTTTACATTCATTGTACCTGCCAATTTTATGGTTATGCTTGTTTTTTGGGGCGCTTTTGGCAGAATGTTTAACCTGAGACAAGCAAAAAGAATTATTGGAGGCATTGACACTGGGCAACTAATCGCTTCTATTTTAGCCTTATTCTCAATACCTTTTATAGTACCAGCATTTTTAGAGACTGACGACTTATTATTTGTAAGCCTAATCGCTATTATAGGTGATATGTTGGTGTTTCTTTATATTGTAAGAGGCAATTTACTACAGAAAAAAGATCATACTGATACACATAGCATATCCTATGGAGGACTAATAAGAAATCCATACATAGCTTTAATGGCCTTATTTGTAATTATTTCAATGGTAGGCATTAACTTTGTTGACTACTCCTTTTTAACAGTTACTACAGCACGTTTTGATGAAAATGAACTTCCGACCTTCTTAAGTTTATTCGAGGCAACGGTAGTAATCTTTAGTTTCCTGTTTCAAACATTTGTCACAGATAAAGTAATTCAACTTTACGGACTAAAAGTCGCTCTTCTGGTAAACCCACTTTTGATTGTAATTTTCACTGCCATTGCTATTCCAATAGGTTATTCTTTTGGTTATAATAGTGCCAGTGGCGAAGCGATAATATTCTTCTTTATCATTATTGCCATGAGCAAACTATTTATTTCCTCATTGAAAGATGCCTTAGACGGGCCTGCATTTAAGCTTTATTTCCTCCCAATAGATTCTACAGTTCGCTTCGATGTTCAAACAAAAATTGAAGGCGTTGTTACCGCATTTGCAGGATTGATTGCTGGGGGTCTGATAATACTAATTAACAATGTTGATGTCTTTTCTTTAATACATATTTCCATTTTTACACTCCCCGTTGTTCTCTTATGGTTCTTTATAACCCGTAAAATGCATAACAACTATAAGAGTACACTTCAGTCCACTTTAATTAAGAACAAAGAAAAATCATCCACAACCGTTGAAAAGCAGTATTCTGTTAATAGGGTGTTAGAAAATGAAATTAATAGTCATGCTGACGAAAAAGTAATTTATGGACTAAAGCTCATGGAGAAAATTGAGCCAGCCCTTTTTGAATCGTCCATTGTCAAACTTTTAGATAGTGATTCTAATAAAATTAAAAACTACGCAAAGGAGA
>CAYGNU010000878.1:0-1611 GCA_964351175.1 uncultured Roseivirgaceae bacterium
CGGGGTTGTTCCCGTCAGTTTTGGCGTTGCGAACAGGTCATCAAGAGTGAGCTCACCTTCCTGTGCTGTGACTGTTGCGGGCATTGCCATCAGTAAGCCTGCCACTACCCATGTTTGCCAAAAAGAGATCTGTTGCATGTGTTTGCTTTATTAACTGTTTAGTAAAATGATCTTATATTGCTCAAATAGCGCTCTCGCCATTGGAGAGTGCGCTTTCTGAAGGTCTTCTAAGTCGGGGTTTTTGATTTTGTCATCACTTCTTCCCTGGCGTATAACGCTAAATGTATGAATCGTAGCTTTGGTTTGTTCGTTTGCATTGTGCGACTATGATTTTATGCATAATGCTGTGCTTGTGTGTTAATTTTTCATGTCCAATATCTTCATCAAATCTTCGTTTAAGTAAAGTTTTTCCTTACCAACTCGAATAGACTTTAGATATCCATGTTCTTCCAGTGAAATTAAATAATTACCTACTGTTTTAGGTGTACCTAAGCCTGCATCAATCAAAAATTGTCTCTTTGTATATGGCAGCTTAAAAAGCAATTCAATTAAATCCTTTGAGTAAGCTTTTGGCAAAGTAGTTTTAATTTTTTTTTCAGTTGTTTCCATCAATTCTATTATTGACTCTAGGCGTTTAAGTCCTCGAGTTGCTGTTTGTTCAATCATATCAAGCATGTAAATTATAAACCCTTCCCAATCTTGTTGTTCAGTCACAGCTTTTAGATATTTGTAGTATTCGTTTTTATGCTGAATTATGTATTCACTTAAAAATAATGCTGGTATATCAAGTAGTTTTTCTAGTTTAAGGTAAAGGAGTAATAAAATTCTTCCAGTTCGTCCATTTCCGTCAGAAAAAGGATGAATGGCCTCGAATTGGTAATGCATTATGGCCATTTTAATTAATGGGTCAAATGAATTATCTGTATTAATGAATTTTTCAAGATTGGCCATTTTTTCTCGGATGGCATTTTCACCTGATGGAGGTGTGTATATCACTTCTCCATTTGTATTTGATAAGGTAGTTCCTGTAGTTGTTCGAATTCCTGAAGTATTTTGCTTAATACACTGAGCAATTTCAATACAAAGGTTAGTTGTTATAAATGGTTTTGATTCTATCTTATTTAATGCAATCCAAATAGCTTCTTTATAGCTTATTACTTCCTTGGTAGCGGGGTTATCATATTTCTTATCCGCTACTACTGATTTGTAGAGGTCATCATTGGTTGTTATTATATTTTCAATTTCAGAGCTAGCTTTAGCTTCTTGTAAATGAAGGGTGTCAAGAAATAAACGTGGGTTAGGAAGGTTTATTATTGCTCCATTAAGTTGAGCTAATGCTCTACTTGCCGAGATATTCTTTTTTAATACCTTTTTAGTTTCTACCTCAGTGTCCGGTGGGAGTAGTGGTAAATCGTTATATGGTAGATTTTTGTCGAATGTTGTCATTTTCGGAGGTAAAAGTTACACTTCAAATTTTAACAAGAGTAAAAATAGTAAAAATTTACTTCTGTTTGAATATTGAGTGTAATAATTACTCTCGTTTTATGCCATGAAGCACAACGGTTAGGCTATGAGTAGTTGCGTGCGTTAGCACTTAACCTTGCTAGTACA
>CAYGNU010000879.1:0-1610 GCA_964351175.1 uncultured Roseivirgaceae bacterium
CCACCATTTACTGGTAAATACTCAGGAAATTCCTTTGAAGCTCTCTCCTGGAAATTAGCTGTATTTTCCAGTTGCTCTAAACCTTTCCAGTATGTCTTATTCTTGTTCATTATCCTTAGGTCAGACTTTATTGAATATTAATAGTGACATTTTGCACATTCCAAACCTCCGATATCTTCTACCTTCATTGGTTCTTTGCTTTGCTCAGAATGCAATTTTACAAGTTTGCTATAATACTCGTTTCCTTTCGTGTTTACATCAGTTTCTCTATGGCAATTAATACACCAACCCATAGTCAGATTAGCATATTGATAAACCACTTCCATTTCTTCGATTGGTCCATGACACGTTTGACATTCAATTTCAGCAACATTCACATGCTGCGAATGATTGAAATACGCCAAGTCAGGAAGATTATGCACTCTTACCCACTCTATTGGTCTGGTATTGGTACCGTATGTTTTCGTTGCTGGATCATAATCGATTGCAGCATAAATCTTGGCTATTTCTGCTGATTCAGTTTTCACTTGTGAGTGACAGTTCATACAGATGTTTGGAGAAGGAATATTTGCCGATTTCGAAATATTGACTCCTGTGTGACAGTATTGACAATCTATTTCGTATTGTCCAGCGTGTATTTCGTGCGAGAAAGCGATCGGTTGCGTTGGTTGGTAACCTTGTTGCACACCAATTGTAAATGCTCCATCGATCAACGTTTTCAATATTAGAATGGTAAAAATGAATACTACTGTACCCACAAAAGAATTACTCTTTAAGAGAGCCATTATGTCAAATGACTGACCTACTAATTCTTCTTCTTCTTCTGAAAGACCTTTCTGCTCCGTTAGATGCTTGGATAATGTTTTTACAGCTAATCCTAATGCGAAAAGCGCAAGAGCTAAAACAACTACGAGAATAATTATAACCGCAATTAAATAAGAAGAGGATATTCCATTTCCCTCCCCACCTACCGTAGCAACAGTAGCTGATGCTTCGACTGGCGGCCCTTTAACTGTCTCCGCTTGAATGTAGGCAAGCAGTTCCATAACCTCATCGTCACTAAATGGATAGGCTGGCATAACTGTTTTACCGTATTCCTCGTAAATAGCTATCGCATCTTCGTCTCCAGTAGCGATGAATGCTTGAGAATTTTTAATCCATGAGTTTAACCAATCGATTGATCTTCGCTCATAAACATTGGCAAGAGCAGGTCCGATTCGAACGGCGTGAACTTGATGACACTGTGTACAGTTTGCTTTGAAAGCTGCTTCTCCTGCTTTGATCACACCTTCATCGGTGGGGATATCCTGAGAAAAAGAACCTGTTACAGCTATTAGACCTAGCGTTAAGCTAAGGAAAGTCTTGGATAGGTTAAATGTTATTTTCGACATGTATTCCGATGGCTTGAAATCAAACTCGTACAAATGTAGTATGGGGTTATTGCTTTTCAAAGATGGCTTTAATAACGACACGGCGAAAATAGCCAAGAGGAATTTAAAAAGATGATATTCAGAGCGTTAAGATTTAAGGATTTTCATCAAATCACCTTATTTAGAATGATTTTAAATAATAAATATATATTGCATTTTTGGAGTTTTCGACAGGTTATC
>CAYGNU010000880.1:0-1607 GCA_964351175.1 uncultured Roseivirgaceae bacterium
CCCTAACATCGAGTCAACATAGAAACCAATCGGGCACTAGAATGGTACTGACAAGATAATTGGACTCCCCCCACTTCCTGAGAAGTGAGCTAATATGTTTGTTCTCACACAAAACATAAAGGAGTCCAAAGGATGAAGAATACAATAGCTGGTGTTGATCTAGCAAAAGATGTTATTCAGGTCTGTATTTGTAAGAACAACACGGTGCATTCCAATACTGAGGTGGGCCATTGCGAGTTTCTGGCTTGGTTGTTTAATTCAAAGCCAATGACCCTTATATTTGAAGCCTGCGGCACCTCAAACTACTGGAAACAAAGAGCGATAGAAGCCGGTCATGATGCTCACCTCATTTCAGCCAAACTGGTGGCGTCGATCAGGCAGAACCAAAAGACGGATAAGAACGATGCTCTAGCGATTGCTCAAGCCTCGCAGTTGGCAGACATACAGTTTGTTAAGGGCAAAAGTGTCGAACAACAACAATTGCAGTCAATGATGCGCTTGCGAGAGCTTGCCATCAAACAAAAGACAGCGTCGAGTAACCAGATTAAAGCGCTATTGTTAGAATTTAATATTCGTGTTTCGCTAAAACAAGGCGGTTTGAAAGGAGTCATCGAATCACTTTTGGAAGACGCGGAAAATGGTTTTTCTATTGAGTTCAGACGTGCACTGAATACAGCCTGGGAGCTTCATATCGAAATACTTGATTCAATTCGTATTTATGACAGCTGCTTGGAAACCACGATTGGAGAGCATGACGACTGTAAACGTCCGCTTAAACTCGAAGGTGTCGGCACATTGAATGCCATCAATTTGTATATTGCACTTGGCTGCGCTGATCTGGGGGTGTTTAGCAAAGGAAAAGATGCATCTGCGTGTATTGGCTTAACTCCGTTGCAGCATTCCTCTGGCGGTGTCACAAAGCTCGGCCATATTGGGAAAGGTGTCAAAAATAGTTCTATCAGAAGCCAACTGATTACGGGGGCAATGGCGGTGGTTAATCAAGTGATGAAAAGAACCGCTGTGACGAAAAAAGAAGTCTGGGTGCAAGGCCTGGTAGCACGTAGAGGGAAAAAGTGTGCCGCAGTTGCTCTGGCTAATAAGACCGTGAGAACCGCCTACGTGATGCTCACACAGGGGACAGAATACAAGGCGGAGTTAGTGGCCGCTTAATAAAGGGTTTGACAATAAAAATGCACAATCGAAGATAAAAATCGGCGTGTCAATTCAGAGAGTTAACTAGAGCTTCGAGCTCGCTGACAAGATTTGAACACACGTTTGCGTAAATATCCTTGAGCCAGAGTCAGCTACTCTATTAGAGCTCGTACATAAGTATGCATTTTATTTCTTTGATACAGCAGCTTTATTGTTGACAGGGGGGAGTCCACATAAGTTAACTCCCAATCTGCCAGTATTCAGCTCATGTCTCAGCCAAATTTGAACAACCGCCACCGATTCCCGCCGAAATCATTCAATATGCGGGGTCGCTTTAACATCGGTTCAACCTCAGTCATCGTGACATGGAAGACTTGGGCTACTAAGGAGTGCTTCGCTCCACTTGACACACCAGACGACCCGTCGCCGGCCCATACACCATGAGCCCCATGACC
>CAYGNU010000881.1:0-1606 GCA_964351175.1 uncultured Roseivirgaceae bacterium
GTTTAAGGCATGCTTTGCCCCAGAGCTAAGTTCGAGGTATTACCGAGGGATTAAATAAACAGGTTGGAAAAATGAAGCATGAAGTCTTAATTGTCGGAGGAGCTGGTCATATTGGCTTACCTCTCGGAATCTTGTTTGCGTGTGATGATAGGCGAACACACATTTATGATATTAATGAAACAGCCCTTTTGGATTTAAAGTCTGGACAGGTTCCTTTTGTTGAGAATGGAGCTGAAGGACTATTAAAAGTTGCCTTGCAAAATAACACCATTGAAATAGGCAGCGATATTTCGGTCGCAAAAAATGTTCATTACATTGTGATAACTATTAATTCAAAAGGTGGTGAAATATTTCAGCCTGAAGACGATACTTTGAGAGCAATTACTGATCAATTATGTCCGTATATTCGAGATGATCAAAATCTGATTATCCGCTCAACTGTGGCGCCAGGAACAACAGCATGGCTTGCTCACTATCTTCAGCGAAAAGGATTACACCCACTTATTTCTTACTGTCCAGAGCGCATTGTGCAGGGAAATGCTATTAATGAGATTCAAACTCTTCCTCAAATTGTTAGCGGAGTGAGCCCGGCAGCTGTTGCTGAGGCTAGAGATCTATTTAGCTCTGTTGCGCCGGAATGTATTGAGATGTCAGTAGACGAGGCCGAGTACGCAAAGTTATTTACGAATTCATATCGCTATATTCAATTTGCAGCATCAAATCAGTTCTATATGATGGCAACTCAAGCGGGATTAGACTACTCAAAAATTGTTAGTTCTATGAAGAGGGGGTACCCCAGGTTAAGTGATTTCCCAACAGCTGGATTCGTCGGAGGACCTTGCTTAATTAAGGATACGAAACAATTAATAAGTATTGGCCAGGGTAAATTTCAGATAGGGGTTGAGGCAATGAGGGTTAATCACCGAATGCCTCAATTTATAGTTGAAAGGATGGAAGCTGAGTTTGATCTTTCTCGAATGGTGGTTGGATTACTTGGTATGGCCTTTAAAGCTGAAAGTGAAGACACTCGTACTTCAGTTAGTTATGACCTTAAAGAGATGTTATCTAGTAAAGTCCAAAAAATAATGTGCACGGATCCCTTTGTGCAAGACGACGAGAGTCTGTTTTCTTTAAATCGGGTTTTAGAGGAATCTGATGTATTGATTATTTGTACTCCCCATAAGCTGTATAAAGATATAGTGGCCAAAGATAAAAAAGTGATAGATATTTGGGGGGTATTGAATGCCAGTATTTAGGCACCTAGAGCCTTTAATCGGCTTTATTCAACCATTTTTTACTCGAATTGGCCCTGAAATATTAGTTGTTTTTGGGATTTTGATTTTCACATTTCTATCGAGAAAGTCTAAGCAGTATCCATGGGGACAACTCCTGGCGATGTATCCGGGGTTGCTTTTAGTTTTTTTGACTTTGGCGGTTCGGGTCTATGTGTATTTACAAATGGATCACCGCTTAGTGGTTCCTTCGCCAGAGGTAGCGCTTTTTTATAAAGCACTAACCGATCATACTTTGGAGTATTTGCTTTATAACACGTCTCAAATGCCATTAACCTATCTTTTGTATTTACCATTACTAAAAGCCTTTGGTG
>CAYGNU010000882.1:0-1606 GCA_964351175.1 uncultured Roseivirgaceae bacterium
GGCTGGTGAAGAGAGTCGATTTCAATGTAAAGTTGAATGACCAGGCATCCGTCTAATATTGAGATTTGAACGTTTTGTGTTTTCTGGACATGCTTTTTCGGTAACAGCTTTTACCGGGCAATTCGCATATGTATGCAAATAAGACATTCTTTAGAATAAATTTTAACCAAATAGTTAACTGAGTTATCCTTATAGAATAGAAACCTCAAAGGGTTTTTAGGTGGGATAAGTATTTATGAGTGAAGCTAAAAAAAAGCGAAAAGTAGAGTTATCACGTCGAAGTGTTATCAAGGGCTTGGCAAGTACTGGGGCATGTTTACTTGGGAACAATGTACTAGCCACACAAATTTCACTTTCTTCTGAAACGGAATGCCTTAATCAATTTGTTCCAACAGTTAATCTTGCTCATGCATACCCTGTATGTAAAAATCAGGGAAATTCGATTAATGGTAGTGTTGTCTTATCTCAGTCTAATTCAGGCTCAATGGCGAATGTTGCCGCTGAACATCGTATTACTATTGGATTTTATTCTACTCCGATCTTCAATGGCAATGGTGAAAATGTGACTAGGCATCTACTCACCGTGGATGTTGGTTCAAACCCGAGCTCTAGTAGTTATCATCCTTTGAGTGATGGAAACTTTAGTGAACTGAATACAATTACAGATATTTATATTTTTGATGAGGATGCTTGTGGATTGCTTTATTGGAAACAATTAGGAGGAGGAGATACTCAGCCATCTGCCGTATTTACTCTAGACCCTGCTGATGTTAGTGCGCAACGTCGTCTTAAAATTGTTGTTCGCTGTTCATCTCATGGTTTTTGGTCTGAAAGGTTTACCTTATCTTCTCCTCAAGCTTACAGTAGTATACTGCCTGCGCCGAATCCTACTTTGATTATGGCTGGAACAAGTTTACATCGCCCTTATTCGCCTGCCAGTGGATCGACTGATGGTGGACAAGGACTCGGAGATTTACACCGCATTCGCTTCAATATATTGGACAATGATAGGCTAACAATAAAGATCGGCTCAGGTCACCCACATGAGGGTAGTCACTATATTATGGGGGGAGCCATTTTTGATCAAAACGGCAATTTACTGGCTCCACTTGGTCAAATACTGTTTTCACAAGGGACCACTGAATTGGGATTTGATCGTTTAAAGCTATCGGAGCGCGGAGTGAAAACTATACGCGGCGTAATATTTGATAGTCTACAGGGCTATATAATGTCTTTAATAGATTTATAAGTAAGGGTAAAAAAATGAAAAATGAACAAGAAGAACACGAGGAAGTGACGAAAGATAAATTACTGCGCCGAAAAACTCTTCGAACTTTGGCTTTTTCATGCGCGGGTGCATTCACTCTTTTGGGTTTTCAAAATTGTGGAAGAGTGAAGTTTCGAAAAAATGAGTTATCGTCAGACGAAGTTTCTAGGACATCAGGAGATTATATTTGTCGTAATCCTGATCTTATATCTGACTATCCATTTTATCACGAGCCAAATAGTATTAATGGTAACGTTATACACAGTCAGAAGAATCCAGGATCGGAGTCAGATGTTGCCTCTGATCATAATATTAATGTTCAATTTTACAGAACAGATT
>CAYGNU010000883.1:0-1603 GCA_964351175.1 uncultured Roseivirgaceae bacterium
GGATTGAAGATTGGGATTGTTTGTTTTGGATAGCAAAAGGTCGTAGGTAGTTCAGTACCTGATACCAATAGTTTAGTTTTGCCTTGAATACAGATTTCTTCTCTAGAAGTAGATAGAATTTTTCATCTAAATCACCGGTAACTTCTTCAGCAAGGTCAGCCCTTAGAAAAAGAAGAAGTAATTTTTCAGCTAGTTTTGGAGGTATAGGTTTATTCAAACTCATTATTCAAATCCTTAAGAAATTCCTTTGAAATTGAAGGCGGGGTATTGATTCCAAAGTGAAGTTTTAAGTTCACGAGAGTTTTCCAAAGCTCTTTTTCCAGCGGCGGTAATAGTATAGATTCGCTTTCTTCTGCCACCCCGTTCAGCTACAGGTTTACTCATTTCTGAGGTTAGAAATCCTTTTTCATTTAGCCTGTTGAGAGTAGCATGAACAGCCCCAATGGAAGTAGTTTGCTTTATTTGGGATTCAAATTCTTCTGCTAATTTGAAAGCATAGGCTTCGTTATCTAAGATTCCAACCAACAAAAGTATGATTTCTTCAAATTCTCCTAAGCGTGATTCTGACATGATTTATAGGTTTGTTCTAAAATGTAGAGCATACCTACGAAAGAAAAATTTATTTGTTCTACTTTTTATAGGAAATATTTTTTTGGGAAATTTTGAGACGGAAAAACCATTAGAATCTCTAAAAGGAGCAGAGAAGGGTATGGTATAGCAGCCAAGAAAAAGCCTTCTTTGTATAAAGGAAGGCTTTTGACGAAGAAAAGTGATTACTAGGATAAAATGATTGAAAAGCTTTAATCAAAGAAAGTATCAGGTAAGAAATCCCTTTTTTGAAGCATCATTTGAATACCAAATTAATCCAAAAGAGATTAATAAGACCATGATTGGCATTACTAATCCTCCAGGACCATACACTTCTATAGAATTTGCAATAACGAAGTTGTAGTACATTTGAATGAGTACACCGATTAAAGAGACTATAAAAACATGCATTGCTAACTTTTTCTTTAGTAGTAAAAGGATGGCACCTAGCGTACCACCCCAAACCGCTATTGCAAAAGCTCCCGTTGCCCATGAGGGGGTATTTTCAATGAGAGTTTGCTAACCCTGCTTAGAAACGACCCTATTTAAGTAGCTTGCTTCACTAGACCCTAATTATTTATATAAACAGTCTTTAAGCTCAGTTTTTGCTGTTGTTTTGTAATGGATAGGTCTAATGCAGATTGAAATAATAGTCGATCAATAAAAAAGAAGACTACAAGTAAAATCCCAATCGAAGGGAGTAAGTACTTTAGGTAAAAAGAATAATTTTTCATCCTGTAAATCTGCATCTATAAACAAAATACAATAACTAACTTTAGCCTTTAATATCAAGTTGTTTAGCTAGGTAATTAACTTCTCTATACAATAAAAAAGCCTTTCTCAATACTGAAAAAGGCTAATTCAAAGTTTATAAACCAAAGTTCTTTGTTAAATATTCTTTAGTTACCGCCATCTCGGTTAATAGTTCTGGGAGTAGGCCATGTTCTAGGCTCGCCATTTCTTGGATTTACACCAAGAACAGCTTTATCTCTAGGAGTTCTGTCTGGATCTTCAC
>CAYGNU010000884.1:0-1601 GCA_964351175.1 uncultured Roseivirgaceae bacterium
GGTTTGTCTTTGGCCACGCATATTCATGCAACCTGGAAAGACTTTGAGAACACTTTTGCTGCATTTGACTCAACCCGTGAGACATCGCGTCCGGTTCTGGATCAGTTCGATGTTCCTGCAACAGGGCTAGGTGGCAGTATCTTGTTGCGGTGGTCAGACTCCCCAGACTGGTCTGTTGAGGGGGGGGCTGATTTTAGGTTCTCAGATGGTGAGACAAACGAGCGCTTTCGTAACCTAGGGGCTGGGTTCACAAGAGAACGTCAGGCTGGCGGTAAGCAGGTTGTTTCAGGGGCTTTTGTTGAGGCCAGTCGCGTTCTGCCAGAAGGCACGACGCTTACGGCCGGGGCAAGAGCTGATTATTGGCGGCAGTATAAAGGCGCACGCATAGAAACCGATATCTCGACTGGGAACGTGTTGGTCAATCGCACCTATGCTGCACGCGATGGTGTGTCAGTCAATGGCAGAGCTGGTTTTAAGACACCTCTGACGTCTTCTACCCACATACGTGGTTCCATGTACTCTGGATTTAGGGTGCCAACACTCAATGAACTTTACCGGCCATTTCGTGTCGGCAATGACATCACTGAGGCAAACGAAACCCTCATCAACGAAAAGTTATTCGGCGCAGAAACGTCAATTGAGTGGTCTACCCCTGAGACAAGCCTATCGGCCACGCTATTCAGAAACGATTTGCACGACCCCATTTTGAACACGACCATTACAACAGCGCCCGGATTTAATAGCGAGTTTGGCGTCTTTATTCCTAATGGTGGGAGTTTGAGGCAACGCCGTAATATTGATCGGGTTGAAACCTGGGGAGTGGAGTTTGAGGCATCACACAGCCTCAATGACGTTCTCTCAATCAACGCGAGTTATCTCTATTCGGACCCAAAAATCAAAAAAAGCTCCATCTCTCCAGCGCTTGAAGGCAATAGGCTGGCACAGGTGGCCAATCATCAAGCCACGGTTGGCGTTAAATGGGTTGCCACAGACCGTCTGAATTTCAGTGCTGATGTGCTCTATGTCGGCACGCAGTTTGAGGATGACCTCAATTCAAGGCAACTTGAGGATGCTGTCACGGTAGATGTGTTTGCTGGGTATCAGATTTCAGATGGGGTTGAGTTGTATCTGGCTGCTGAGAACCTCTTTGATGATCGTGTCGAAGCAGGGCGTACGGCAGGCGGCCTTGTCACTCTTGGCCCGCCAGTGTTCTTATGGATGGGTGTTAGACTGAAATACTAGAGAGACAAAGTATTGGGGGCGATCAGTGACGAGTTCGAAGTCTAAGCAGGGTTCTAAGAAGCGGACCCATAAGAAGTCACTCATAAAAAAAGTCGCTGCTAAGCCCAAAGCTAAAGCACCTCACGAGGATCCTGTTTTTTCAGCGACAGCTCTTCAATTGGCTACGTATAGTCTTGCACGATACCCTGACAGAGCAAGCGCGAGGGCCCGCATGGCCTCTATGCTCGACTACGTGTCCGAGAAGGTTAAAGGCGTTAAGCTTTGGCTCGGACCCTCAATGAAATTGATTGTTCTCCCGGAGTACCTGTTAACCTCTTTCCCGGAAGCAGAGCCGGTTCAACAGTGGGCCGATAAGGCAG
>CAYGNU010000885.1:0-1597 GCA_964351175.1 uncultured Roseivirgaceae bacterium
GGAATGAAAAGTGATCTGCCCAAATAAAGTATAACGATAATAAAAAAGATGTACTGCAGTGCAACTAATGGCTTATCATAATCACTTTTACCAAAAAGGCTCATGATTCAACCGGATTTTTCAATGTCCCCCAGAGAGGCTTCAGATCATTTGGCATAACAGCTATCATATCTTCTACTTCACCTTCACTTACATGATTACGGAGCACTTTCAAAACAGCTCTTATAGCATTTTCACCATCTTTAGAGGTAGCAATATCATGATGACCCATGGGCGCATCTTCATGAACCACTTCACGAATAAAATCTCCAATATGTTTTATCCGTTTTGGTTTTTCTGAATACTTCCACCCATCTACATAAAGTGCTTTTAATAGCATGGGCAGCTGTGCCATCATTTGAAATGATTCTTGTATGGTTAGCCTTGATCTTAGTGCATGTAATACTGCTCGTAATATGCGCTCTGCCTGCTGATGTTCTTCAGGAATACCAAGTTCCTGAGCCACTTCCTGGATAATTTTTCGCGTTTTTTCTATATAAAGATCGTATTTCATGACCGTAGTGTTTTAATAAATAATAACAATTTAGTTCACGAATAATTGACATGCATTGATCTTCATCACACAAAGTAATGAGTGTTATCAGGAGTAAGTTTTGCTGCCTTAAGCTCGGTATTTAATTTATTTAGAATGAAGAGAACTCTCGCTTCCCAAATTATTTTAAACTTTTAATACGCGAAGACAGCAAATGGAAAAACCCAGAGTTTAAATTATACCTAAAACCTATATTTCTCCACTGTCTGATGCACTATAGCTACTCTTTTCTTGTAATGAATGAGCCATATTGTTGAAAATAAATACTGTTCAATATGAAGATTCTGTCCACCAAACTAGCAGTTGAGGAAATGATTTTTTCCAACAACCTCGTACATAATCAAAGAGCGTCTATTTCTTGATTTACCATTGATTCTACCTCGTTTATAATTTCTATTCCTTTAATAAGCGAATCTGGGCTAAATGAAATACTATCAATGCCTGCACGTACTAGAAATGAAGCAAAGGCTGGTGAATCACTTGGTGCTTGTCCGCATAGGCCTATTTTTATCGCAGCATTATCAGCTGCTTTTATAGCTTGAGCAATCATTATTTTTACAGCTTCATTTTCAGCATCGAATTGAGAAGCCAATAACTCTGAGTCCCTGTCTATCCCTAATGTTAATTGTGTGAGATCATTTGATCCAATAGAGAAACCATCAAAATACTCGGCAAATTGATCAGCCAAAATGACATTACTGGGTATTTCTACCATCATATAAAGCTCTAACCCATTTATGCCTCTTTTTAGCCCAAAAGATTCCATAAGGTTCACCACTTTATGAGCCTCCTCTACTGTTCTGCAGAAGGGAATCATTAGCTTGATATTAGTAAAGCCCATCTTTTCACGTGCTATTTTCATGGCTTCACACTCTAAACGAAAACCCTCTTTATAGCCTTCACTATAATAACGTGAAGCTCCGCGCCAACCTATCATCGGATTTTCTTCTTGCGGTTCAAACTGCTGGCCTCCGATGAGATTAGCATACTCATTGGTCTTAAAAT
>CAYGNU010000886.1:0-1586 GCA_964351175.1 uncultured Roseivirgaceae bacterium
AACAGAGTTCCTGCAGTATCAAAAAGACTTTTATATTGATGCGCTAAAGGCCTCTAAATCTGCTTCTGAAAAAGCTGTCATTTTTGCATCTAAGGATAAATACAAAAACCACCACTTGGCAGAGGTTATTAACCGACATGATATAGAAATTTATCACGCAAAGAATAATAGTTCTGTTAATGGAAAATCATACAGTGCCGATGAGATATTCATTGTGCCAATGGAGCAGCCAAAGTACAAATTGATAAAAGCTATTTTTGACAAAACAACAACTTTTCAGGATAGTCTCTTTTATGATGTTTCAGCGTGGACGCTTCCACTGGCCTTCAACGTAAATTATCAAACTTTAAGTGCAAAGGCTTTTGGGTCTGCCCAACTTGGTGAAAAATTCAATCCATCAATCAAACCAAAAGGAAAGCTAATTGGTGAAACATCCAGTTATGCTTATGCTTTTGAATGGCAAGAGTATTACGCACCTAAGGTGCTTAATCAGCTACTAAAAAATGGATTTAAAGTCAAAGTAGCTTCAGAAGGGTTTAACAATGCTGGGAGAAAATTTTCTAGAGGTACTATCCTTGTTCCAGTAGAAATGCAGAACAGACCGATAGAAATGATCTCCGATTACTTGAAAAGCTTAGCAGCTGAAAATGGTGTGGACGTTTATGCATTAAAAACTGGACTTGATTATCAAGGGGTAAGTTTAGGTAGTCCATCTTTCATAAATGTAGAAAAACCTAATATTATCCTTTTGGTTGGGGATGGCACGAGTAGCTACGATGTGGGTGAAATATGGCATCTCTTTGATCAAAGATTCGATATTAATGTGACTTTAATGCCAACAGATATTTTTAACCGAGCCGACCTAGATAAATATAACACCTTAGTAATGGCAGATGGCTCTTATAGTTCTATTTCAACATCTGGAGCTGAGAAATTAAAAAATTGGGTAAAAGAAGGAGGCTCCATCATAGCGGCACAAAATGCTTTGAAGTATCTCAATAAAATAAGTTTGGGCAAATTCAAATTTTCAAAATCCGCTCGTTTAGATTCATTGAAAAACAAGCCTTATAAGGATATTGACGAGTTCTTTGGTGCTCAGGAAATAGGTGGTGCAATATTTGAAACGACAATTGATCTGACCAACCCATTATTTTATGGCTATGAGAGCAATAAACTACCTGTTTTTAGAAATTCTGAGGATTTTATGGAAAAATCAACAGGTGGGTTTTCAAACCCGATGGTTTATACTTCTAGCCCTTTAATGAGCGGATATATTTCTGAAGAAAATCTAGAGAAGCTAAAAAATTCTTCGGGAGTGGGTATGAATGTATATGGCAGAGGCAGAGTAATTGGTTTTACTGACGATTTAAATTTTAGAGCATTTTGGTATGGAACGAATAAGGCATTCTTAAATGCAATATTCTTTGGGCGCCAACTTGAAAGGGAATCCGGGAGGTAAATTATTCAAGTGAAATTGTAAACGATCTAATTAAATCGTATTTTAAATTTCCAAATTATAAATTGGCATAATTATGGACACAAAAAGGGGATCTAATTAGAAGTAGGAGACAAGGTGTAAGATCCAT
>CAYGNU010000887.1:0-1586 GCA_964351175.1 uncultured Roseivirgaceae bacterium
GGTGTAGGCGGTGTCGCGGGCATCCCGCTCACGGAAAATAATTGTCGTCCCAAGGATTGCGCCAGTTTCCGTGATGTCGCGAAAACTAAAGCAGATCGTGGTAACCGCAAAGGTTCCGGCGACGACGATCAAAGCTGCCGGGAGGTTGAAGAAAAAGTCTGCAGCCCCGCCCATAACGACGGCAGCCGAAATGAGCGCGAAGGCACAACCGAGACCGAGCAGAGTCGCGCTATCTACAACCGTGCGCCTGGGCGCCGCTGTTATGTCAGCCGTTTCAGACATGTATCAGTTAGTTCCGCTGTGTCTTAATAATTTCTGTCATGGTGATACCGAGCCGTTCATCGACGACAACCACTTCACCGCGGGCGACCAGGCGATCATTCACGTAGATGTCGATCGCTTCCCCGACTTTGCGGTCCAATTCGACGACTGCGCCGCGGCCGAGTTTGAGGAGTTGATTGACCTGCATTGAGGACTTGCCAAGCACCGCTGACACGCGCACTGGGATATCGTACACGGCTTCAAGGTCTTGGGCTGAGCGCGGCTTATCAGGAATGTCAGCCTGGTCGTCGTCGAACGCATCATCGTCATCGCTTGATGCACCAACGGCTTTCCCAGTTAGCTCCTGTAGACCGAGGTCACCGTCGTCAACCAGGGGTTCGTCCTCTTCGGACTCGCTCTCGGCTTCATCAGCGCCTTCAGGAATATCGTCGTCGTCATCTGCCATAGTCTTTTCCGCCCATCTCTGGGCGGCCCCACCAGATTAATGCATCAGCCGCACTAGGAGCCTGAGGTGTCAGGCTCGCTCTCTTGTACGTCCTCAGTTTCGCTTAGATCGTCTTCTATGGCCAGTTGATCCGGCTCTTCGTATTCCATTGGTTCTGATTCTATCGAGGCAGTGGTCTCGATTGTATCACTTTCCGCGCTTTGATCTGCCTGTAAGACGCTTTCGTCCTCGGGGTCACCGACTTCAGCTTCAGGATTAACGCTCTCGTTCTCAGGTGTTTCGTTAACAAGGCCGACGTTTTCTTCGATAATTGCGCGAATTTCTGTCCACAGACGACCTTCGTTGCGGTCCGCCCCACCACCGCTCCATTCGACTCGGCAATCCCCGGGCTGAAGCTCATAGTCTGGGACCACGGCAATCTCGCCCTGAAAGTTAGATCGCTCCGTCACTTCGATCAATTTGGCCTCAACGTCTTCTGCGATCATATTGTGTGTTCGAACGGTCAACTTTGGTTCTTCGTAAACCAAGGGCAGGACTTCTCGAACCAGCGCTTCGACGGACTCAATGGCATTGGCTTGGGCGTGGGCTGGGACCACTTTTTCGACCACAGCGTAAACCATGCGCATAGCGGTTTCGCCGATGCCCCGGTTTGCCGCTGACTGTTGGTCTTGAAGTTCGCCAATTCTTTCGCTGATGAGGTTTAACGCGTCGGCGGCATAGTGCTCGCGAGCAGTTTCCGCATCCTCTAGAGCTTTGGTGTGGCCATCGACGTAGCCATCTTCTCGCGCGGCTTCCAAGTCTGCTTCCGTGTAAAGCTTTTCGGGCGCGGGCGGAGGGGTGTTCTCAGCTTGGTCTTCAC
>CAYGNU010000888.1:0-1584 GCA_964351175.1 uncultured Roseivirgaceae bacterium
CCTCGTTGCACTCGGCATTCTCGATAGTACCGTTTATGAAACCGATAATTTTAAATCTTTATACAAATTAAGTAAAGAGCTGGATACACTAGCAGGTGTTAATAGTGTTCTTTCATTACCATTAATACAGCTTCTTGAAAAGGATACTGCTAATAACAAATTCCTGTTAAAACCTATTTTCGCTAACGGTATTCCTGATGACCGTATAGTTCTAGATAGTCTGATGGAAGAGTCCTTAAATCAAAAGTTTTATAGCGGGCAACTTGTAAATGAAAGTAATGGTGCTACACTAGTGTTGATTTCAATTCAACGTGAAGTACTTAATTCGCCCAAAAGGCTAGAACTCACACAGAAGATAATCGATAATGGAGAAGCTTTTGAAAAAGAAACAGGAATCAAATTACATTATGCTGGTCTACCATTTGTCCGTTCAGTTGTAGCCGGAAAGGTTAAGAAAGAGATGCAAATCTTCTTATTCCTATCCGTGGCCGTTACTGGCTTCATACTTTTCTTATTTTTTAGAACTTGGGATGCCGTTGTTTTTCCAATGACCATTATAGCGGTTGTAGTTGTCTGGGTTATGGGTTCATTGGTGCTCTTTGGATACAAAATCACCATTTTGACAGGACTGATACCACCAGTAATTGTCGTCATAGGCATACCTAATAGTGTCTATTTACTGAACAAATATCATCAAGAATTTGAGAAACATGGTAATAAAATAATGGCCATCAGCCGTGTGGTTAGGAAGATTGGTCTTGTAACCCTTATTACTAATTTCACCACTGCTGTAGGCTTTTTGGTATTGGCATCAACAGATATCACCATCTTAAGAGAATTTGGAATTGTAGCCGGTTTGAATATCATGGCCACTTTTGTGGTAAGCATTATCTTAATTCCTGCAGTATTTTCATGGTTGCCTTCACCAAATGTTAAGCAAATGAAGCACCTTAATTTTAAAGGTGTTGACTTCGTTCTAAGCAAAATGGATATCCTTGTGCATAGACATAGGGCTGCAATTTATACTGTTACTGGAGCATTGGTTATCATTTCTATTTTTGGTATGTCGAAAGTTGAAGCTGTATCTTATATGGTAGATGATTTACCATCTAACAGTGAGATAAAACAAGACTTGAGATTTTTTGAACAACATTTTAGTGGTATTATGCCATTAGAAATTGTGGTTGACACTCAAAAACGTAGAGGTGTTATTGATATTAAAACCCTTCAAAAGATTGATGAGTTCGAAACTTTCTTGTCTTCTCAGAGGGATATATCAAAGCCTGTTAGTGTAGTTAGTTTCGTTAAAGCTTCAAAACAGGCCTTTTACAATAACAATCCTGATAGATATAGTTTGCCAAATAACCGTGAGAAAAACTATATACTTAGGTATATGCGTAACCAAGGCGACAGCTCGGGACTATTTAGCTCATTTGTTGATTCTACACTTACTAAAATGCGATTGTCCATGCAGGTAGCAGATATTGGATCACATAAAATGGACTCGTTAATCAAAGGTGTGGTTCAGCCAAAGATAGATACCCTATTTGGTGATACTGATTTGAAACTGAGCATTACAGGTAC
>CAYGNU010000889.1:0-1583 GCA_964351175.1 uncultured Roseivirgaceae bacterium
ACTCTAAACAATTCTTTTCTTCCTTCCTTGGAAAGAATATTTTTAAACACTCCAAAGAAGACTTCTAACCCATCTCCGGATATAGCAACAGCAAACAATGTGTATGACAAATCAAGTTTAAGCGAGTAGAAGTCCATTGCATATATCATTATATAAATAAATGCGAGGAGCTGCCCAAGCTGAATCAACTTTGTGATTCCGTCATACCATTTCGGTAATTTTTTGTAGATCCAAGTGAAAACCATCATGTTCAAAAACAACATTACTATTGCAATTGCCCATTTTTGGGTCTCTGATAATGCATAGATATAGTCTTCATTCAAAATCATAGAAGCAATATTCGCATGAATGACTCCACCATACATATCGGGAAAGGCTCTACCTATATAAGTTTCGTTTAAAGGTGTAAAAAATTTATCTTCAAAATTTTCTCGGTCACCTAATTCCTCTCCCAAAAAACAGAAAATAACTATTTTATCTTTAATAATTTCCGGAACAAAATTACCTGAATAAACATCGTAGACATCTAGAGCATAATATTTATTACCAAACTTAGTGGCTCCATAATCCAGTACATTTCCTCTATAATTTACCGTCTCAACTTCGTTATCTCTAGCTAAAAACTTTTTGGTTTTTGCTGAGTCTAAGTAGGAAGCAAGCTTTACGGCAAATGCATGTTGCTCTACTCCGTCTGCTGTTTTAAGTTTAGGAATAAACTCCCTACACATTTTTAAGTCTTCCTGAACATCAGCATCTGTAATGAGATTTGCGAATGCAGGTTGTGCATTCCACAAAAAAAGCGGATGCGAATATTCAATAGAGTCATATTCATCGGTGTAGTTTCCGTAGGTCTGAGATAATTTATTGACCATTACTAAGTTTTCCACTCTACCCAATGCCTCTGAAAGCATTATATCCCCAAGTGTATCCTCACTCATGTAATCAAAAAATAAGTCAACTCCGATTACTGCGGGATCATACTGACTTATAGAATCTAACATGATTGCAATCCCTGCTCTCAATTCTAGACCTACATTTACTAATACTACATTTTCATCGGCTATTGGATCATCCAATAATTGTGAAAAATAAACATCAGTAAATTCCATATCAGAAAAAGCATCTCCAATTGGATCCATTACGTCAAAGATCTTAAAGGCTGTAAGGCCATTCAAAAGCCCCATTAAACCTAAAATAAAAACAGTTCCTAGAATTACATCTAGCCAAAATCTTCTAAACATTGTTATTCTTTAGTTGGTGAGTTAAACTTGTTAGAATTTATTAATGCAATTAAAACATTAATCACCATTCGAAGCAACTACCATATTAGAAGACTTCAATTTTTTCTTGAAATTACACTATTAGTACCGTATTATTAGCCCTATGGATTCAACTTTTCGGCGAACTCCTCATATTAATCTACAAGACTTAAAAAATCGCATAATTGATGGTGAAAGGGTTGCTTTAAGCCAGAGCATTACTTTGATTGAAAGTAAGCGATCTGATGATCAAAAATTAGCTGCTGAGTTAATTGACTTGATTATTTCGGCGACTGGAAAGAGTCTAAGAATTGGCATTACAGG
>CAYGNU010000890.1:0-1582 GCA_964351175.1 uncultured Roseivirgaceae bacterium
AACAAATACTCACAACTGTAAATGAGTTAATCTTTTATTAAGGTTTATATGTTACAATAGGTTTAAAAGTACTGCTAAGAGGGGTTTTATGGTACATGGGGAAGATAATAAAAATACTAATATAAATGATGGCGACCCATACAATTTATTTGAAGGTGAGAAACAAGGTTTTTTAGCTACAGATGGTAGTAACACCACTATAATATTCTATTCAACTGTTCATGATGGTGAAGGAGCTGTAAGCAAAGATATAGAAAGAGCATATAGAGAATCTCTAAATCAAATAGAAGAAGTAGCCAATATACGTTTTTTTGATGCTGATAATTTAACCAGAAAGGATGTTAAATATTTAAACGAAGCTGGAATAAATTTACCCTCCCACAAAGTCTCCGTTACTCCGCACTTAAGACTAAGAGAAGAGAACTTATCAGATGTTAATTATGGCACTTTAGGTGAAGCAGATTCCCCAGAAAAAGGACAAACTGCAGATATATATATAGAAGATAGCCTTACTCCAAATGTTGAAAACGCTTATATACAAACAAATAGGGTTGTCTTACATGAGGTATTGCATTCTCTTGGCTTAGAGCACTTAAAATTACCTTTCAATGTTGATAATACCGATAACTCAGTAATGAGTTATAATGGTATAGCACGAGATGGTGGTTTAAAAGTGTTAGATGTTTACAGCTTAATAGAAACATATGGAATAAACCCAGATTTCCAATTTGAATTTGATAAAAATGAACTTGTAGTGATTGATGATTTTATATTTCAAACAAATGATATTATAGAAAACAGTAAGAATATCTCTAGAGAAGAACGTGAACTCTATGAAAACGCCCAAGAATCTGGAATTAGTAATAATGAGCTAATAAAATTAGGTAGGGTTTTGGAGTTTAATGACGTAACTAAACAAGATATTGACGTTGTTCTCGATGATGAATTAAATAAAGCGGCTTCATTAGAAAACTTAATAGAAAAATATAAGAAATTAGACCACGAATATTGGAAGCAGTCAAATGGTGATGAAAAGGGAATAAAAAGAGATTAGATTTACCACTTATAATAAGGTAGAATCTAATTATAATAAATAAAATCGAAGAAATACAAAAAATAACAGCAAACGACGCTTCAAAACCGCGCCAATAATGATAATTTATAGGTAAGCTTACCCTCTTGTATAAAGTTTGTAGACATAAAACTTCTCCTTAATTATTAATTAAGTTATGAAAATTAGAACCATATATTTAAAATCCAATAATCTGGAAGCAGCCAAAAGTTTCTGGTCTGAACTTATTGGTTTAGAACCTAATAAAAACACAGAGTCTTGGGTAGAATTCAAACTAGATAATATTAATCTTGGTATATGGCCTAATGACGGGAACGATTCTTGGTCAGGCAGTAATACTGTTCCAGTTTTTGAGTTTCAAGATCACGAAATTCAAAAATACATAGATAAAGCTAAGGATTTGGGAGCAACAGTCATCATTGATGGGTTAAATAATACCAACCTTCTAAGCATTGTATTTTCTGATCCTTGGGGTAATGAATTTGAGATCAGTAAATTTCACGATTAAAC
>CAYGNU010000891.1:0-1574 GCA_964351175.1 uncultured Roseivirgaceae bacterium
CAATTCAGCAATCGAGCTTATAGCTGAACACCCTGAGATCGGTAAGCGAACGGATGAACAGGGAATCAGAGCAAAAATTGTGAGAGACTACATGATTTTTTACCAATACGGTAAACTTCATCTCAACATATTAGCCATTTGGGATACGAGACAGAATCCAGAAAAAATTGGGCAAATATTAAAAAAGAAAAGCCGGTAACATCGACTATAGCGCATGGCCTTACGTAGTTCTTCGCAAGAGCCTTTGCAACTTGACCACAAAATCTACTCTGTGAAAGCAGGTTGGCATCTGCCACTGATCTGCTCAGAGCCATTGTTCGTAGGAAAGCAGTGCGAATCTGGCAGTTGTCTGGCGCAGCAGATTTTGCTATTTTGCAGTAAAAGCCTCAGGTTGGCCCCGCGCCATAGTCAGGCGTTGTAATCAATTTATGAGAATATCTAAAACCCTTATTGCCTTATTTATTATCTCGCAAATCTGGTCTTGTGATGATGCTCAAAATAGCAAGACTGCTACAAATATTGAATTTCAAGAGTTTGATGAGTTTTTCGAAAATATTGAAAATTTTAGTGGCAACATTTTAGTTGCAATGGATGGGGAAATCATTTATTCAAAAAGCATTGGATATGCCAATAGAGAATTATTAGTGAAGAATACAATGAATACAAAATTTAGAATTGGGTCCATTTCCAAGCCAATAACAGCACTTGCTATTATGATTCTTGAAGAGAAGGGTCTAATAAAAACTGAAGAAAAACTCTCAACTTATATTTCAGATTTACCAAAATCGTGGGAAAATATTACAGTTCATCAATTACTGACCCACACATCAGGATTAGGGCATTTAACTGATTTTAAAGAGACCAGAGAACTTTTACTGGTACCTGCTTCAATGGAAGATGTATTTGAACAACTTAAAGAACTTCCATTTAAGAACATACCTGTAAGCAACTTTCATTATAGTGGTATTGGCTATGTAGTGTTGTCAAATCTTATAGAAAATGTGACTAATAAAACTTATGAGTTATTTGTCGAGGAAGAGATTTTTAAGAAATTGAGAATGACTAATTCTGGAGGAGATGACCCAATAGAGTTAATACTGAACAGAGCAGACGGATATAAAGTAGGTGCAGACGGAGTGGTGAGGAATGCCGATTTTAATTATATGCCGAATAAAAGAGGTGCCGGTAATATGATTTCAACGGTTGGTGACTTACTAAAACTTGAGAAAGCATTTTCAACAAATACACTCCTATCACAAGAAGGATTAAACAAAATGGTTACACCCTATGCTACAGATGTTGATATGGGAGACAATGTGTGGTATGGATATGGTTTGGATATTGTCAAAAATGATTCGATCAATATGATCTTTCACACTGGCGGTGCTCCAGGATTTGAGGCATCATTTTGGATATATCCCGAAAAAGACATTGTTATTATCGCATGTGCTAATACCAGACCGCAAGTGCCCAATTGGAGAACTGATTTTCCTAAACTTGTATACAGTAAATTATCAAATACAGATTATAACAAAAGATAAACGACATTAAAACGATCGTTTATCAAGTCCGTT
>CAYGNU010000892.1:0-1574 GCA_964351175.1 uncultured Roseivirgaceae bacterium
TGATGGCACCATACTCCATCAAATTGAATCACCTTTTATTAGGTGATCAGACCAAATGAACCAGCCTCATTACTACTCAACTTATTAATATTTAGGATAGAGATCTATACCTAATACATGTCCCAAAGACAACATTGAAAGTATAGCTAAGATGGTACTTATTGCAGAGTACACAATCGTATTTCCTTGGTATCTTAACCAGAATGGGACTAATGCAGCGTAAGCCATCACCCATATATTTTGAGACATCTCATTCATTACATCACCACTCTCGATTTCATACCGATGTAGCCGATAATAAACTGCAGTATTGAGCAGTATCCTTCCAAAAAAGGCTCCAAATAAAAACAAAACGTGCCAAAGTGTTGTGATTTCCATATTCCTCCCCCATTTCTTCTCTTATCTCAATTGAACAATGATTAACCAAAAGCCATAAAAGATCTCCTAACAGTGTATAAGTCTTTAACTTTTGTTATCACCAATTTATGGTGATTACCATCCAGTTTGCCTCGGTAAGATTTGGCATATTTAGCTAGGTAGTATTTACATGATTCAGCATCCGTATTAATACTGACAGTAGAAGAAATATAGCATGAGAATCCTGGTGAAAACCTGTACTTTAAACTAAAAAGAATGACCCTGTGCTTAACAGGGCCATCTTCCAACAATCAGCTATTAACCTAACCACCGCGTTACTATTTTCATTTCCACATCATCTACTAGTCCTCTGGAGCCAGCTCTACAATAAACGGCTTGAAATGATGCGGCTGTATCACATGGAGATGCTCCTCAATGTCTACTACCTTGTTGTCGATGTGATTGAGATAGCGCTGGAGCATTGTTTCCAGGTTTAGCACTTGTCCGTCGTATGAGTAAATACCTATATCCTTAGCTAAGTCAGACTTATCACGCTCAAGTGATCGCCATTCCACGCAGCTCTCGGAGAGCATTTCGTTCGTTTTCTTAACAGAATATTTGGCATCAAACCCCTCTATTGCCTTCACCGTCTTTTTATATTCCTTCTGATCTAGATTCAGCGTAGGGTCTTCCATTAACGATAGCAAGACAGAATCATAATGATGTAAAGTGCTCAAAACCTTGTAGGTATGCTTTTTCTCAGTCGGACTTTTGCAGAATTGCGATAAGCCTGCATATGACTGGAGTTGGTAGGAAATCTTCAACCATTCTTCTGTGAGTAAAGAGTAGTTCTTCTCTATATCTTCCATTGACTGACTATTAGCACCTACCGGAATAAACATCCCAATCATTAGGATGACAACAAAAGCGAGATTAATCTTTTTCATAATCGTATGTTTGCTACAAAGCTATGATGACGTACAAGTCAATGTATACCCAATAAATCGGTAAGCTTTTCCGCTAAAAACACCGACCTACTCATCCGTAAAAACACTGATATTGACCTTGATTGAATAGGTTATTCCTGCCTGAGCACCTTTATTGATTAGTTTTGTTCTCTATGTAGATCAGCTTAAGTGAGTATCTTTCTTTTGCTATTGCATATAGCGCTACTTGAAAAATCATGTCTCCCAAAAATCTAAATATTAGGAATAAAA
>CAYGNU010000893.1:0-1565 GCA_964351175.1 uncultured Roseivirgaceae bacterium
CTTCTGCTGCTTCAGCTGCATCCTCCGCAGCTTCCGCATCTTCTTCAGGTTCTTCTTCATCCTCAGTTTTTCCTCTAAGTGCTCTTGGTATTTCAACAACAGCAACAGATGCAATTTTAGAATCTAGAATCTCAAAGTTATTTTCTTCGATTTCACCTACTTTAAGCGCTTTTCCAAAATCTAATTTTGAAATGTCTACTGTAATAAAGTCAGGGAAGTTTTTAGGAAGAGCTTTGATCATCAAATGTCTTCTCTTCTTAATCAATGATCCACCTTTTACTACTCCAGGAGAGGTTCCTTCAAAGTGTACAGGAATTTTCATTTTCATCAATTTTCCTTCAAATAACTGAAGAAAGTCAGCGTGAAGAATTACTTCACTTACTGGATGAAATTGTGCCTCTTGAAGAATAGCTTGATATTCTTGTCCTTCGATGTTCAAATGAACGAAGTGAGCCAAATCAGTGTAAATTAATTCTCTGAAAAGGATCATCGGTGCATAGAAGTGCACTTGCTCTTCGCCACCATAAATAACACATGGTACATGGCCATCTGCTCTAAGCCTCTTGGCTTCAGCTTTACCGAGATTTGCTCTATTATACCCTATAATCTCAACTGTTTTCATAATAATATATATTTAAATTAATGAGTTCTTTTAAGTCTGATTAAGACTGGATGAACAATGAACTAATGGATTCATGATCATGTATCTTTCTTATTGCCTTAGCAAATAAATCCGCTACAGTCAATACTTTTATTTTCGATGAGTTACCTTTTAATGGAAGCGTATCTGTAATTACCAACTCCTCTAAAACGGAGTTTTCAATGTTTTCGTAAGCTTTACCAGATAATACGGGGTGAGTAACGACTGCTCTTACAGAATTTGCACCTTTTTCTTTGAGAAGAGCTGCTGCTTTACACATAGTGCCTCCTGTATCTATCAGGTCATCTACCATGATTACATCTTTCCCCTCAACATCACCAATTAAACGCATAGAAGCGATTTCATTTGCTCTTTCTCTGTATTTATCACACACTACCATGTCGGCATTGAAGAACTTTGCAAAAACTCTTGTTCTTTTTACGCCACCAACATCAGGAGAGGCGAATATGATATTTTCTAAATCTAATTCTTTTAGATAAGGAATAAATATAGAAGTACCGTCTAGGTGATCTACAGGTATGTCGAAGAACCCTTGAATCTGATCAGCATGCAAATCGCAGGTCATTATTCTATCAGCACCTGCAGCAGTAAGTAGGTTAGCCATCATCTTTGCCGCAATAGCTACTCTTGGCTTATCTTTTCTATCTTGTCTAGCATAACCAAAATAGGGTACCACTACCGTCACATACTTTGCACTTGCTCTTTTTGCTCCATCTATCATGAGCAAAAGTTCCAAAAAATTGTCTGCAGGAGGGAAGGTAGATTGGATTAAAAATACATCAGTTCCACGTACAGATTCATTAAAATAGGGGCACATTTCCCCATCGCTGAATTTTTGTAGCGTCACCTCCCCCAAAGGCTTTCCGTAAGACTCTGCTATTTTATCAGCTAAGTACTTTGTGGA
>CAYGNU010000894.1:0-1561 GCA_964351175.1 uncultured Roseivirgaceae bacterium
AACATTTGTTGAAACTATGATCAGCTCTTGGTCGATATCGTCAAAAATACTTGGCGTGTCATCAATAAAAGTACTTAAACCATTTGAGTCCCAAGTGGACCAGCGGGTGCCATATTGTTGTTCTAAATCCTTGCGTGAAAAAGTGTCTCCAAGGACGATTAAGTCTGGATCATCGTTGAAGAACTCATACGTGTTTCCACTAGGGGTTGGGCTAGTGCCTGTGAAGCTGACGACGGAAGGCTCATTGGTATCTCCATGACTGGCATTGCCGAGTATATAGCTTGGAGTGATGCCACGAGAAATTGCAAAACCAAAGCCGGTATTTTTATCTCTGAAGGCCTGATCAAATGTAGGATAACTGTCGCCTTGAAAAAGCGCGGCTCCTATAGCGGTTTTTTGTCCATCAACAGCACTGCTGGCAGTTGAATTTCCAAACTCAAATCCAAGCACGAATCCTTGCTGGTTAGTGCCGCTGTCAATTACAAAACCGCTGATCTGTGCTCCGAAATTTGGGAAATCGGTGTCACTGCCGTCCACTGTGATAGAGCCAGTAAGTGCATCCTGCTCGACAGTGCCATATCCACCTTCACCTGCAGTAGACAGAGAGATGTTTCCAACGCTCCATATTTCAGAACCGGATTCATCACAGGCACCTAAGAAGCAAACTTGCAATGCTCCATTGTTAAAGTTGCCTGTGTTTAGATCAAGAGTCATGGTGCCTCTGACTTCTTGGATGGTTTGGTTCGCATCATTGAGGCCAATGAACTCAGCGACTTTACCAAACTTGTATATGCCGGTTAGGGGTGTGCCATCTTTATAGGCAGGTGGCGCGCTTACAAACAAAGTCAAAACATTGGTGTCGTAATTATCCAGCTCGTTAACCTTGCCTATTGAGTCGTAAATGCTGAGTGCATTATCTGCCGTTGTATCTAATGTGCCCCAGAACATGCCGTAATCGCTTAGAATCGTAGATTCTTCGCCTCCCACTAACGCGCCTCCGACAGCGTTGAAATCCGGAGAGAAACCCCATGTGAACTTGTTGGGGCTAGTCACTTCAACGAACTCGTCAGGTGAAACTTCTAATAATACTTTAAAATAGTCTGCAAGATCGGCGATGTGGTCTAGCCCATTGCTGTTGTCAGCGTCTTGAAGGAGTAGGGGGGTTTCCTCATTGGAGTCTGTCCATCCCCACAGGGGGCCAAAGAACCCATTTTCGCCGGCTCCACTTATTCCTCCTCCAGTAAGCATGAAACCAAAATTAGGGCTGTCACTTACTGCTTGTATTTGCTCTTGTGAAATGAAGTTAGTACCTTCAAACAAAGCTAAGCCGGATATAAATGAGCCGTTGTCTGGGCGATCTGGACCGTCATTAGCTCCTCCTCCAAATGAAAAGCCAGCAGATAAGGCAACATCAGAGTCAGTATCGTCGGTGAAGAAGCCGTAAATTTCGCCGTCAAATAAATCTTCATAGTCTTCAATATCATCAGTATCGCCGTCTTCGTTAACGTCGATTAAAAGATCACCGGTAACACTGACTCTAAATCCGCCGTTTGAACTGAAC
>CAYGNU010000895.1:0-1560 GCA_964351175.1 uncultured Roseivirgaceae bacterium
ATCAGTTACTTCAAAGAAAACAAAAACTCTGCGCCCATTAAACGCCGGGTCGTTATACAACATGAAACTTATAAAATTATCTTGTTTACTTTTTTTGTTTTCCAACTCAATATTTGCTCAGGGAGTTGAGGAGTCTGTAAATCATAGTATTTCTAATATTGAACGAGCAAAAATAGACTATGAATATGCTCTGGAAAATGAAGCAAGTAGTTATTATTTACAGCAACTAGCTTATAATATTGCTGCACTATCTCAGAATTATGGTAATTATGATGAAGCTTTAGAATATCACAAAAAACGGCTAGATCATATTTTAGCAGACTCTACTCTAAACTATAATATAAAAGCGAGTGCATATAATAACCTTGGAAGTGTAGAACGACTGAGGGGAAATTTTGATAAATCTGAATCTTACCTTAATTCTGTTGATTTGTCTCATCCTGAATTAATTAATACTCAGAAAAATTTCATCATACTAAATTATTCTAGTCTTTATTTAGCAAAAGATTTACCAAAAAAAGCTAAAGAGACTATTGATACAGTTTATGATGAAATGATAGTGCAGTTTAAAAATGAAGAGTTAATGTTAGCTGATTTAACAAGATCTAAACTTGAAATTGAATATGTTTTGGAACCAACAGAACAAAAATTATCAGAAATTGAGAATTTAGTTCAGAAAATGATTTCAATAATTGGAGAAGGAACTCCATTCGCAGAACGTATTACTAAAAGATTGGAAGCTTTAAAAGAACAGTTACCAGATTAAGTTTTGGTATTTTTGATAGTTTTATTCGTAATTAACCTATGCAATATCAATGTTGTATAACAAGCGTTTCAAGTCGGACTCGGTTAGGGTTCCGGTCTTTATTAATTTTAACCAGACTCGCCGCTTAAACGCAGGGTCGTTATACACCATACAAGAATGAGATTCCAATTTCTGCTCATATTATTTTTGTTAATAAGCTGTAGTACTTGGAAGGAATCTTTAGTTCAATTTGGAAGCAAAGAGGATGCAATTGAAAATTCGATTCTCGATTTCACCCACTCAAAATTATTTAATTCAGATTCAGTTTTTTATGTAATTGTAGAAGATACCTTACATAGTATTAAGCGTGAATATGAGCATGAGTATTCATATAGATTGGTTCCAGATGAACCATACAATCACTTAATTGGCATTACAATTATTGGTGATCATCTAAACACTTATTATGCTGAAGAATTCGAAGAGGAAGATTCAAGAGTCCCAACTAATTATTCGATTGTTGATGGAAAGTTATTTCTTTGGTGGGATGATAATCGGGAATTATCAGAAGATGTAATTGATAAGCTTTATAAGTTCAATTTAGTAGTAAGTATGGATAAAGCTATGTTTGTTACAAATCATGAAAAAGCATCCAAATACTACATCTGCAGAAATAGAATATCTCGCTATAAAAAAGTCGTGAATAAATCAGCTATTGGATTTAATATTCCTAAACTTAATTGCCCTTAAAAATGGTGTATAACAAGCGTTTCAAGGTACTGTCGTTAAAAGCAAGCTAAGTAGTTGACTTTTCT
>CAYGNU010000896.1:0-1558 GCA_964351175.1 uncultured Roseivirgaceae bacterium
ATACAGTTTGGAAGTTCAGAATATCACCATTCCGTTATGATAAAACATTAAAGATCTGTTGTAGCTCAAGTGTGTTCTCAATTCCTAATAGACTTGTCATATCCTTCATGATCACCTTATCCGTAATATCTTTCTGAATCACCCTTTCAGGATTCTTAACTTCATCTTTATTCAACGCAATTTCTGGGAACCCACCAAAATTGATATAGTCATAAAAGTGATTATTCAATTCGTCTATATTCTTTGCTCGAAAGAATGATCTTGGTCCGCCAAAATCCACATTCACTTCTTCCAACAAGCTGTCATAACCATTTAAATCTATATATTCAGAAAATGTGAGCGGAGGTAAAAAGAAATCACTAAATCTCCCGGCTCCACTTTCAATACTCTTCATTCTTAAAGCAGCAGCTGCACTACCACTAGCAATAAATTTTGTGTCCCTATTTCTATCAACTAATACTTTTAGGTGAATTTCCCAGTCTTTGAAATACTGGATTTCGTCAAAGAAAATATAACAGCCTTCTATATCGATATTCTGTGACTGTATGGCCAGTTCTATTAATTGATCAAGCGCAATATTTGTATAAAGTGGTGTGTCCATACTGAAGTAAAGAATCTTCCTGGGGTCAATGCCTTCTTCAATTAAATCTTGAATAGCTTGATACATCATTACCGTTTTACCAATTCTCCTTGGCCCCATCAGAACAACCGCTCTATGAAGAGTCTGCTGTTTAATTAGAGTATAAAAACCTAGATAATATCTGCGCTTGCTTAGCTCACAAAATGGGACTGATTCATTTTGCCACCAAACATGATCTTTATTAATTCTCGCTGACAGAATTTTCTGATCGAATGGCATAATTCTAAAAAAGGTATAATCATACCGAAATTTTTATGAATTCAATAAATTTTAGTACGTAAATACCGATATTTGCATAAACACTATTAATTAATTGATAATTAGATACTTAAATGGTGCAATTTTTTCTAGCATCAGACTAATTTTTAGCAACGAAGAAAAAAGAAGCATTACAGACGATATCGTCGCATAATCTAACTCAGCCATCTGCTAAGTGTCAGCTTAAAAAGGGCAGGACATCCTGCTGCCCATTCCTCTAGGAATGATCCGAAAGCTTATAAAGGCTATAAGCCCCTATTGCCATCACTAAATCCCTAACTGCGACATCTACATAGCTCCAGCTTACCAGCAGTGTTATGGCTATCAACACCAACCAGGCAGCTACGATCAATGAACCGAGTTTGGTTTTGGTCAATACCAATGCACCGGCAATAATTTCAATCACACCCACAATCATCATAAAAGTTCCTGCTTCCATGGGTATCATCCCTTCGCTCAGGTACTGACTCCAGTCGGTGAGTATATTGGTGAACTTATCCAAACCAGCCACGATTGGAACCAGTCCATACGTGTACTTTAAGAGGTTAAATACATTTTTCACTGTCGTTTCCATGTTCTTTAGATTTTGTTTGGCGGTTGGATCAAAAACCTAAGGAAAGGTTACATCCGTTGTAACTTTATCGAGAATCTCTGCTCTAA
>CAYGNU010000897.1:0-792 GCA_964351175.1 uncultured Roseivirgaceae bacterium
ATTAGAAGCCTTTTTCCCAGGCACCTCAATCGCCTATATGGATATTATCAAGTAAAATCACGCAAAACCCCAAAGAAGAGTTCTTTGGGGTTTTTTCTTATGAATATATCGCTAAGACCCTTTCAAAAATCTGATCTAACTATTTACTACCATTGGGCTAAGGAAGATCATGTTAAAAATACCTGGTTCTTACCTGATTATTCAGATGTTAAGTCTATTGTAAAAAAACTAGATGGCAACGGGTATGATTACCCATTAATCATTGGATTAAACCAAAAACCCATTGGTTATATCCAATATTGTGATCTTTTTGCATATAAAACACTTTGCAAGTGCAAATCAGGTGTTTTTACAAATGAGCCTAAAAATACGGCTTGCTTTGATATCTTTATTGGAGATGAAGCCAACCTTGGAAAGGGGTATGGCTCTATAGCAGTGCAGCAGTTAATTACCTATCTGTTTGATAAGGGATATGAGCGTATTTTAATAGACCCTTCCTCAACTAACAAAAGAGCAATCAGCTTCTACTTAAAACAAGGGTTTCGTGTACTCAGAAATGATCATGATGGGGTGGGGGAAGTAACAGTATTAGGGTTGGATAAGTATTAGTCTTTCTCTTGTAGTGTGTTAATGAAAATGCTATTCAGAACATACTGTTTAAAGACTAATTCAATTAATTTTTGTATCTTGTTTAATTGATTCTTTGAGTTTAGGATATAGCTACCCTTAACCAAAAGGAGTTTTATAATGATAAGTAATATTAGTAATAATTGCGCATCTTGCAGCGCTGTT
>CAYGNU010000897.1:802-1550 GCA_964351175.1 uncultured Roseivirgaceae bacterium
AATAATAACCGTTTAGAATCTCAGTTTGAAAAAAAAGCAAATCTAGCTCAATACAAAAGCTCTGATTATTCAAATGCAGTTCAGGTTGAAAGAGGCATTTCTCTTTCAAAAGCAATGGAGATTGCATCAAGGAGCCCAGACATTGACTACTTTTGCTATGTGAAGGGGGGGTGTATGGTCTTAGAGACGAGTCCATCTGAATATAGTGAGGATCCGCTTGCTCTAGTATCCTACAATACTTACTACACAGATGCTGGTAGTAGAGAAACAGGTCATGCTAGAGTTTTTCATCGCGGTGATGTGGTCTTTTTTAGTAATAAAGATGGTAAAGAGTGGCTAGGCTCTGCGCCTGGTCTTTGCGATACTTATTTTAAAAAATAAGTTCACTTTTCGGCACTCTCTTTTAGAAGAGAGTGCCGATACCTTATTTCTTTTCTACCTGAATAAAGTAATCACGCATCACTTTAGAAAAATCATCGTTTGAGAAAATAGCTTTGAAAACAAGTTGATTATTTTTCCACCCCCTTTCACTTATGACTTTCCTGTCAACATTTTCTTTAACAAATAAATTTTCAGTTTTAGAGATGAAATATTCTAAAGCTAATTTGGGTGTTAGTTTCTTGCCAGGAATCCTCGTATTGATTCTTTCCTTTGCATCTATTAAGGTTTTTTTAAAAAAATCAGAAATAAATTCATTATGTTTGGAGAAGAGATTATAACCAGTTGTAGCATATGCAGATTTAAATAT
>CAYGNU010000898.1:0-1548 GCA_964351175.1 uncultured Roseivirgaceae bacterium
CAGTCTTTTACTAAACAATAAGGAGCTGCATCAGCTGAATTTTACCAAAAATTAACTGGATGAAGACAGCTACCAAATTACGGAGATCAATATTTCAAAGTGGAAGGTTGACTCTACTACTCTTTAGTGTATTTATTAACACATTCTCTTTTGCCACTAAGAGTGAATTTTCCCTTATAGAAACGGATCCTTGTGGAGGAGAAGCCGATCCTTGTGAGGATATTGGGGATACAAAAACTTCTGTTGAAGATAGTCCGTCAATAGACGCTGGATATGCAACTGTATCCAGAATGGGAGATAATCTACTCGTAAGCTATTACGACTATAATGATTGGTCGGTTTATACCAAGAAAGTAGATCCGGATGGAGTTGTATCTAATATGGTGGCCCCTAGTGTTTCCCCACGAGCAAACGATGGTTCAGAGACAGTCGTCTATCATGGGCTTGATAATGGAAACATAGTGGTTATTTGGTATTCTTCTTCCAGTAGTAAGGGATTAACGGACACTTATTTCAAAATTATCGATGAGTCTGGAAGTGAAATAAAAAGTGCAACAAAAATCAATACTCTTGCAGGCTCGCTCAATAGATTTACTAAGGCGGAGCAGCTTTCCAATGGAAACATCGTTTTTACCTGGGCTACAGATGGGGGCAATTATGCAATGCGAAGATTTACCTCAGCCGGTGCGGCGGTAGATGCCAATCAAATTTCATTAACCAGCTTAGCTGGGCTGACTGGAACCTCTCAATACGAGTACAACGTGGCGGCCAATGATAATGGGAGGTTCATGGTTTTTATTGAAAACTACAGTGCCAATTATTACGGAATGATCTTCGAAAATGACGCGAGTACTCCTATTCAGGTTGGAGGTCAAAATTCTTTTGTGACAGGGCAAGTTACGTCTTCCGGCCATGGCGATAAAGTGACTCATGTTAGTACATTATCAACCGGACAATTCCTTCTGGTTTACCAGGTTCAGGATGGTGGTGGTACTGCTACAAGAAGTATTACTTACAAAATATATAACGATGATGGATCAGTGGCTGTAAATGAGGTGATCCGAAGGCAGGTATATTCGTGGGGTTATATAGGAGAGCCTATCATAACAAATGATGGATTTATTCTGACTTATACATACAGTGATCTGGGATATGGCCCTGGTCTTTATAGTGTGCCTTATTTAGAGTATTTCAATAACTCTGGAACATTTATTCAAGACATGTCCTCATGCCTGCCATCATTTGAAGGTGAGTATGGAGAAGCACAGGTATTTGCCGATGTAGACGGATCAATCGGGGTGATGATGAATGATACCGAAGGTTCATTTGACTACAATATATGGTTGCTTAGACAAGGTGATGTAGGAAGCCCATCTACATCTGCGCCGGAATTAACTACTGGAGATGCTACTTCAATTACAATTTCAGAAGCTACACTTAATGGAGAAGTTACCACTGACGGAGGAGGTACTCTTTCAGATCGAGGATTTGTATATGGTACAAATCCTGATCCTGTTATTGGAGATGGACGCTCCACCAGGGTGGATA
>CAYGNU010000899.1:0-1547 GCA_964351175.1 uncultured Roseivirgaceae bacterium
ACCCCACTTGAGGACTTACACACGTCCACCCTCGATACCAGCGAAACCATGCTGCGGTAGAGTAAAGCACAACTGCTTAAAGGAAAGCTGGCCCAATACGAATTACTAGTCTCTTATTTGAAGATCATTTTAATTAGTGCCTCCAGAAAAAAGGTGGCGGAGATGCCTGATTCAGCTGAAATCAAAGAAGCGGTTGATTCTGAACCGTATATTTTAAAGAATTTAAAGAAGCATATTGAAGAGCATTTTAGAGATAAACATTCCGCTGGTGAATATGCTGAAATGCTAAATATATCTCCAAAGGCACTGGCAAAGGCCACTAAGAAGCACTTTAATAAAACAGTGACAGATCTAATTTCTGAAAGGATCATAATCGAGGCCAAGAGGGAACTGTATTTGACAGGTAAGCAGGTAAAACACATTGCTTTGGAACTTGGGTACAAAGATGAATACTATTTCAGCAGGTTTTTTAAAAACTATACAGACGTATCACCCCAGATGTATAGAGATACCGTTGGTTTTAATAAGGCCAATTTAGCATGATTATGGGCAAGGTACTTTCTATCCAGACCGGCCAACCAACTACAGTTAGGTACGGTGGACGATTGGTGACAACCAGTATATTTAAGAAGCCTGTGGATGGACCAGTTTCGGTAAGTCAACTAGGAATTGAAGGAGACACTCAGTCTGACCTTAATGTGCATGGTGGCGTGAATAAGGCAGTCTATGCCTATTCATATGAGTATTATAATTGGTGGAAAGAACAATACCCTCAATTTGAGTACAGCTATGGAGCTTTTGGAGAAAACCTGACCATTTCAAGACTTCAGGAAAGCGAAATAAATATTGAGGATATCTATAAAATTGGCACTGTAGTTATGCAAGTGACCCAGCCTCGGTCTCCATGTTTTAAGTTAGGTGTTAAGTTTAATGATCCTAAAATGACAGCCTATTTCTATAATAGTCAAAAGTTTGGCTTTTATCTGAAAGTTCTTGAGGAGGGCATTATAAAACCTGATGACGAAATTGAGCTTTTGTCAAAAGGAGATGGTAAGAGTATTGCTCAAATAGCGGAAGAGCAGGTTGAGGGAAGTGGATTTTAGTGGGAACTGTCACATTTTGCAGCGTTGGTTCTCAATGTAATACTTGGTAGACTATGGCTTTAAAGCTATAATCATGAAAGCCAGAAGTTAAGGTTTCTTTTTGAATTAAAGTTGAATAAGAACGGATCATGGTTGAATTAATAAATTATAATAGTAGTTTTTTTAAAAAAATACTTAAATTTTTGATCAAATATTTTAAGCAAAAAAAGTCTCAATTTTTTTTGTAAAAAAATCATAGTAGTTTTAAGCTCGAATTAAATTCCAGTAATTTGTCAAAACAAATTTTTATTCGTACCGTTTTGGAAGTATTCAAATAATTATTAATCTCAATTGAAATGATCGAAAAACCATTACATAAGTCAAAAATCTCTTTTGAGAATGGAGAGATGGATTTATTGGCTAAGTATCTTGTTGAATTGATAAAGAGAGGTAAAAACCTATCTG
>CAYGNU010000900.1:0-1545 GCA_964351175.1 uncultured Roseivirgaceae bacterium
TACCAATATTTTGTCTGAGCAAAGTCAGATTATACTCTGCTAATGGAATTCCGTCCATTTGAATCTCTCCTTCATTGATATCATAAAACCTTGAAAGCAATTGAATAATAGTGGATTTACCCGCTCCGCTTTGTCCAACTAAAGCAACTTTCTGACCAGCACCTACTTTGAAACTGATATTTTTTAGTACCGTCAGTTCTTTTCGAGTTGGATAAGCAAAGATTACATTGTTAAAACTTATTTCTCCTTTCAGTTTTTCCTTTTGAATTTGCTCATTGATATCTTCTTTGTTCTCATCAACAATTTCTAGAACACGCTCTGATGCCCCAATAGCTCTTTGCACTTGTCCGTAGATATCGCCTAGGCCTGCTATTGAACCGCCAATAAATGTTGTATAAAGAACAAAAGAAAGCAAGTCACCAACTGTCATTCCTCCTGATTCGACCAATGTGGCACCGTACCACAT
Source organism: uncultured Roseivirgaceae bacterium (assembly GCA_964351175.1). Lineage (GTDB taxonomy): Bacteria > Bacteroidota > Bacteroidia > Cytophagales > Cyclobacteriaceae > Fulvivirga. Next base: position 467 of record CAYGNU010000900.1, read on the forward strand.
CACGGCCACAATTCCTCCGAATAACGCGAATATCACGAATGAGATAAAGGCTCCACGGTAGGTTGCCGTTTTCAAAGCAATATTTACTACTTCATCAATACTTTTTGAATATCGTTTTTTCTCAAAAATCTCATTAGTAAATGCCTTTACAACATTAATAGCCTGCAGTGTCTCCTCTACAATAGTATTGGCCTCTGCTAGTTTATCTTGGGTTGCCTTTGATAGTTTTCTGATGGATTTGCCAAATACCAATGCACTTAGCACAAGTACCGGAAAGGTAGCTAACATGAAAAGTGTCAGTTTAGGAGCAATATAAAATATGATTCCAACCCCAATTATTAAGGTTGCAATTTGTCTAAAAAGCTCTGCCAAAGTAGTGGAGAAAGTATCTTGAAGCATAGATACATCGGAAGTAATTCTACTGATCAATTCACCAATTCGTCTACTATCAAAAAATGTGGTTGGGAGCATAACCATTTGACTAAAAACCGCTTTTCTAACATCTGCCATAGATCTTTCACTAACTTGAGCAAATAGATATACACGGAAAAATGAGAATATACTCTGGAAAAACAGTACCCCTACTAATCCAAGGGTTATGTATGTTATTGAATTGACTATCCAGGGCTTGCCTGAAGCAACATCCATTAACTTACCTGCGAGATAAGGAAATACTAATAACGTGGTACTACTGAATATCAAACATATCATCCCAAGTATAAAAGTTCTTTTGTAAGGAGCTATGTATTGAAACACTCCCACCAACTTTTTAAAGCTATTCTTATTAAGGGGTCTTTTATCTTCGTCTTTAAGGGGGTCTTTTCCTCTTCTCTTAGCCATGAAGTAGTTACAAAATGAAGCTGCAAATTTATTGAGTTTAGGTGGGTTTGACTAATTATAAATTAAAAACTGAGATTACATATTCGGTTTAGTCATTCACAAATTTTGATTTAACTTTAAGGAACGACAAACACTTACAGAATATGTTCCCTATTAAAAGAGTATTGGTAGGACTTGATTTAACGGAGATGGACGAACAGCTAATCTCCTACACGTCATATCTCACAGAAATATTATCC
>CAYGNU010000901.1:0-1544 GCA_964351175.1 uncultured Roseivirgaceae bacterium
CATATATTCTTTCTACTATTGTTTCATAAAAAGTAGTCTATTTATAATCTTAAAAAATTCAATGATGCTTAAAAATAAAATAATTGTCAAAGCGATGGCATTAGTAGCCATCTCAATAGTATTTGTGACCGTTCAAAGTTGTGGTGATACAGGGAATACAACTGAAAACTCTGATGTCTTAGTAGCTGAAGCATCTCTTGGTGAGCATGATGCTGAACCTCATGGCCACAGTCATTCCCCACAATCAGATGCTGGTAAAAGAATAATGGCGCCTGATGGTGCGCAACAATTGTGGATATTTCCGGAGAGTGCTGACAAACTAGGTTCTGGAGGGTTGATGGAAATCTATATGGATCCAGAAAGTCACCCTGAAGCTTCATCAGGTTTTGCTAAATATGAGTTGGGAGTAGGCGGTGCTCTACCAGAACACAAGCATAATAAAACAGAAGAAATAGCTTATTTCCTTTCAGGAAAGGGTATTATCGTCAGTTATGTGAACGACAAACGTAAAGAAACTGAAATCAAAGAAGGGTATGTTTGGTACACTGCTCCAGGAGAGTGGCATTCATTTCAGAACACTGGAGACGAGCCTTTGAAATTGGTATTTGCTACTATTCCAAATGCTAAACATGGTTTGTTGACTTTCTTTAAGAAAGTAGGAGCAGAACCAGGCAAGCAGGGTGCCGCAATAAGTCCAGAGGAGTTTGCGAAACTTGCAACTGACAATGACTTGATCTTAAAGCCAGCAAAGGTTGATTAAAACCTATTATTGGGTTTGAATTAGCCTAACAAAAATACCGCTAACCATGGATGTGCATATGGTTAGTTGGTATCTATGCTTAGAGAAAAAAAAGTTCAATCTTAGGTTAGAGGATTCTAGTAAGTTACTTCTTCTAGAAAATTGTAATTTCAAAGCACATATTCAACTAGAATACAATGGGAAACGGTTACGACATAGCAAAAAACAATCCTACATTTAAGAAAATTGAAGTGTCTTCTCTTATGTTTTCGGAGTATCGATGTATGGAAGAAAAATCGATATTCACAGCCTGGTCGCATCTCAATTATTTCATATATGTACTAGAAGGCAAAAAGAAATGGCATACGTTGGAGCATAGTTATATGGTTCATGCCAATGAAGTACTTTTCGTAAAAAAAGGAGCCAATATCATTCATAAATATTTTGATTCAGATTTCTGTGCCATGGTGATCTTTATTCCAGACAACTACATCAGGGATTTTATTTTACAAAAACCAGAAATTGGAAGTAACCTTAAAAACAACCTGCCTAGTGATAGTGTAATTCCTCTAAAAATGGATCGTACATTAAGCACTTTTTTCACTTCGATTAAGGAATATTTTTTTAATGAAGAAAAGCCTTCAAAATATTTGGTGGAAATTAAATTTCAGGAATTATTGGTCAATATTATGTCACTTCCTCACAATCCTGAAATTGGGAGTTATTTTAAGAATCTTGCACAAGATGTCAAGCCATCCATCAAAAACATAATGGAATCTAATTTCATTTATAATCTGTCGCTGGA
>CAYGNU010000902.1:0-1542 GCA_964351175.1 uncultured Roseivirgaceae bacterium
CATATTCCTCATTCTACAAACGCGCCTCACGCAGTGAGGGTCAGAGGTGGGCTCCGGGTTTTGGCGCGGAGGGGCGACGCGAAACAGCCAATCCAAATGGCGGAATTACGCTCGGCGGTACTTGAAGCATACAACGAACGAGAAAATGTCCTGCGGCGTGTTGAAGAGACAATTCTATCATTCAAGAAACAAGTTGATGTGCTAGGCAACGCGTCGCAAGACCGGGTCGGTTTCCAGGTCCTTTTCACGCCGATGGTAAATCAAAATTTGCCGCCGCTTTGGGATAAGCGGACAGAACTTCTGACGGCTAGTGAGTTCCAGTGGGAGTATGACGATGGCTATTCGGAAAAGATTGTTTCTGTAAACGCAGGTCGTATCACAATTGACCGTACAATACTTAGAGGGGTTCGTGGTGGCGTTGATCAAGCCGACGGTGTCTATAGTCTATCGTTGAACCGATTTGGAACTATCGAAAGCCGATTCATTCAGACAAATGAAAGGTACTTTGTAGAAGGAAAGACTGCTGGAAAAATCTACCTTAACTGGATGCTCGGCGAAATATCGGCACTGTATGAGTTATCTAAAAGAGCGCAAGCTATCGCGCTGCCGGGCTCATCAGACTATGCTGTTTCAGTAAGTGTGGTTTGTGTTCGTGCCGGCGCCGTTTGTGAATCAGGTGATATGCCGATTTGCGTGGGTTGGGGGGATCACGGATTGGATTCTTTCGAAGTTACCCCTTTCTCTACACCGATCTACAGGTTCTCGAGTCATGAGGAGTTCATGGAGGTTTGCAGCGATGTCCGCTATGATATTTTGTGTCACGGTGGCAACCGATTGGAATACGCGCGTGTTAGTTCTGTGAATCTCCGGATCGCCTAAGTTACGGTTGGCGTTGTTATTCAACCTCCGCCTAGACTTACCCCCTCAACCGCACATTCCCCGCATCATAAACCGGCTCCGCCAGCACCGTTGCTTTGCGGGCCTGGCCCAATACCAGCACGTCGAACACTGTCCCCGGCGCAACAAACTCCGGCTTCACATACGCAAACACCAAACTTTTCCCCGTCCGGTGCCCATACCCGCCTGAGGTGGTGACGCCGATGTTTCGGTCGCCCAGCATCACCGCCTCGCCGCCGCGGGCATCGCTATCGCCGGGTTCCAATGCGCAATAGACGAGCTGTTGGGAAACGCCGTCCTGCTTGCGCTGTTGGGTGGCGGCCTTGCCGATGAAGTCTTCCTTGTCGAAGCGGCAGAAGCGTTCCATGTCGGCTTCGATCATCGTGATCTCGTTCGTCATCTCCGCCGCGTAGCCTTTGTAGGCTTTTTCCAACCGCATGGCGTTCACCGCATAGGTGCCGAAATCGACAAGGCCCATCGGGCGGCCGGCTTCCTCGATCGCCATGTAAAGCTTCGGCAGGGTGGCCATGGGGGCGTGGAGTTCCCAGCCCAACTCCCCCACATAGTTGACGCGCAGCGCGCGGAGGGGAACGCCCGCTATCGCGATCTCCTTGCCCGTCAGCCATTTGAAACCGTCGTTCGACA
>CAYGNU010000903.1:0-1542 GCA_964351175.1 uncultured Roseivirgaceae bacterium
GTTTTATGGTCAATGAAACCGATGATGCGCCGGGCACGCCGGTGAATTTAAACCCTGGTGATCTGTCATCTGTTGCCAGCGTCTCGCCGCTGCTTGCTGTAACCGGTGATGTTGACCCGGATAGCGTCAATGAAAGTTACGTGTTTACGCTCTACACCGACTTTGCGCTGTCGAATCAATTGGCCACCACGACCCTCTCTGAGCCGGAATGGCCTTTAGATTTCAGCCTTAACAATGACCAAAACTATTATTGGACCGTGCAGGTGCAGGATGACGACGGCCTGTTAGGTGTCGCCACAAATCCCCAGAGTTTTGTGGTTCGAGACGACGCCGAGGACGTGATACCGGGCATTCGCTTTGTCGCGCCAGCCACCGACTTGTTGATCAGTGGCGGAGAAGTTCGGGTCCAGGGGATGGACCGGGACCCCGATAGCAATGCTGTGGTCACGTTGAACTACAGTGCCGATGGTGGTGCCCTGACTGCGCTATACACAACCAGCGAAGATCAAGACGGCGAGCATGACTTCTATGTGTGGGACACCACAGGCCTTGCGCCGGGTGATTACAGTTTATCTCTGACGATTCAGGACGAGACTAGCAGTATTGATGTCGTGAACTGTTGCACGGTGACGCTGCTGCCAGCGGACCGAACCATTTCAACGACGGTGATAAGCGGTACGACACTAGAGGAAACCGGAGAGCAGTTGGTTGAGGTGGATGTGGTCTTGGACGCGCCACTTGCAGCAGGTACTCAATTGACCTTAAACATCGCCGTGAACGACATCACCGAGGCCAGCATTGTGGGTGGCGTGAATTATCTACAGTTTGATGCCAACAACTGGAACATCCCCCAGCGGATTGTGATTCAGGGTGAGGATGACTGTGAGATTGATGGTGATCAGCCAGTAAGTCTGGTGCTGTCTTCTACCACCAGCAGTGACCCGGATTACGATCAGGTAGACGCCGACGATATCGCCCTGACCAATCAAGACAATGAGACACCGGGGCAACTGCTGTTTATTTGCCAATACAAGCTGGTCAGTCAATCCCTTGTTGGCGGTGGACAGGTGGATTACAGCTATCGCCCTGGCTTAACCAATATTGGTCAGAGTCTGGAAGATGCAACTGCGAGCCTGACATTAGTAGGTAACAGCATGACTTTGCAGTCGCCTGGCAACGTGACATTTCCTACCAGCGTGATCGGCACGACGGTTGATAGTCTGGACGTGATTGTATTGCGACTGGACCCGGCCGTTGGCTTTGATCCAGCGAAACTTCAATGGAGCATTAGCCCGGGGGCAGTTGCCTCGGTGAATAATGGTAATAGTAGCCACAACACCATCACCGGCACCGATGGCAATGACGTGATTGATGGTCAAGCCGGTAACGATACGCTGTATGGCGGCGCGGGAGATGATGTGCTGATTGGTGGCTCTGGCGCGGATAACCTATACGGCGGTGACGGTGATGACACTTTTGTCTTGACCCGCACGGATGCCTATGCCGACAATTTCTACGGTGAAGCGGGATATGACACGATCC
>CAYGNU010000904.1:0-1541 GCA_964351175.1 uncultured Roseivirgaceae bacterium
TTCTTATACTCATCACTAGTGGCGTATTCAGCGTCAACAAACATTCGATGATGCTCACCAATGATTTCATTTTTATTGTAACCCATTAGTTCACAAAAGGCAGGATTAGCATCCACTATATTGCCTTTAAGATCAAATTCAATAGAAGCTACTCCACTTTCATTGATAGCATCAAATCTGGATTTAAACTCCATTGATTTTCTCTCTATTTCTTCCTGAGTAGCTGAAAGTTCCTCCATATTCTGTCGCATCTCCTCCTCTTGAGCTCTCATTTCCTCAGTTTGCTGCTGAGATTGTTCATATAGTAGTTTGGTACGAACGTTTATTTTCGCTGATGTAATCGTAGTAGCGATGTTTTCACAAGCCCTTTTTAAGAAATCAATCTCATGCTGTTCTAAAATTCTAAATGAAGCCAATTCCATTACACCTTCAATACTATCTTCATTTTTTATGGGCACTAAAATAAGGTTTGAAGGAGGTGCATCTCCAAGCCCTGAGGTAATTCTGACATAATTTTTCGGAACATCTTTAAGATAGATCACGTTTTTTTCTAAATAACACTGACCTATCAGGCCTTCACCAATTAATACTTTCTTTTCTAAGTATTTTTTTCTTTCAAAAGCATAACAACCTTTCAATTCAAGAAATTTATTGTTTTCGTCTTCATCATTCAGTATGAACACCCCACCTTGATTTAACTTCATATAAGTTACTAAGTATGAAACTATCTGGTAGGTTAGCTCGTCCAAATTTTCCCCATGATTTCGAATAATATCACCAATTTCAGCAAGCCCAACATTTTTAAAGCTTTCCTCTTTTTCTCTAATTGAACTTTCTTTTAAATTACTGCTCATAGAAACAAGGGCAGAACCCATTTGGTCACCTTCTACTAATTTGTAATCGTAGCTATATTCACCCTCAGAAATTTTTCTTGCAAACTCAATGTTTTGATTCATTTTAATTTCTTCTTCTTGGAGCTTGATAATGTTTTCAGCACTTTCAACAGTGTTTTTGTGTAGGTTATGAGTGTAGATGGCCGCTAAAACAACCCCCACAGCATAAAGACCAGCATGGAATAGAAAAGTTTGGAAATCCATAAACTCTAACTGAGTGAAATAGATATGCTTATAGGATTCATTTTCATTGATGTAACCTAAATATTGAATATATGCGAACGAACTATGGTGTACTACTACAAATAGTAACTGAGGAATAAACGCATATTTATTTTGGTAGGTTATTAAGGCGATAATGGCGATAAAGGCAGTAAAATGCATTTCAAATAAACCGTGCATCTGATAAATGAACTGGGCCATAAAAATACCAGCAACTAAGCTTGCTACATATTGATTAGCAGTCCTTCCTTTAAAAAAATATTTGGATGAAAAGTAAAGTGCAAGACTTAACATTCCAACTAATATTCCAACTGCGTAGGTGTCATAAAAGAATGAAATCCCTATTCCAAATAGAAAATAGGCAAAGAGTAATTTTTCAATAATATTATCAGACTTCTCATATATTTTTTGAAAGAATGGTCTTAA
>CAYGNU010000905.1:0-1540 GCA_964351175.1 uncultured Roseivirgaceae bacterium
TCCTTTTCCTGAGAATTATCAGGTAATTGTGAAATAAAACTTTTGAGTGTGTTTAAGTTATTGTCAATTACAGAAATATCCTTCTCAAACTCATAAGATTCTACTAATCTTCCAGCCCATGAAATTTGAACTGTTGTAGCGTTTCGCATCTTGTTAATAGCAGAGATCATTAAACCATCTGGAGAAGTTCTAATCTTAAGGGCATATTGCTCGGGGGTTGATCCAGCTATATCCGACATATAATCAAACTCTTCTCTGAGTTCATCAGAAGCTAGAGTAATATGACAGAACCACTCATTTAATTCTCTACTTGTAAACAAACGGCATAAATCTACATATCCACCTCTATATCCAAACCAACGCCCCATTTGCATTAAGGTGTCATACATTTTTGATGCTCTTAAATAATAACTAACAGAAAGCCCCTCTAGAGTCAGACCTCTTGAGAGTTTATTTCCACCAACCGCAATTACTGAAATCTTAGAATTTGGATTTGAGTAATCCAATACATCCTTTGAACCACCATGAATAGATTTTACTGAAATAAGTTGAGCTGCATCATTCAAATGTTGTAGAACATCACTCCATTTATGAACTTGTATTTGCGAGTCTAAGTTTTTAAGGTTGGAATCTATTATCCGTTGTGAAACTGAAACAAAAGAGTTGTATCGGTTATCATCATGTTCAAATGTTTGTCTAAATTCTTCAATAATTATTTTGTCATTCTGATCAATCCCTCTTCTGTAAAACAAGAATTGATTATTGACTAGGTCTGTAATATGTTCTTGCCAAAGAACAAATCTTGAAACATGAATAAGCATAGAGTTATGAACCGAAGTTTGCCCTCTTAATCTTCTGATTGCACAAGTAATTATAAAGCAGCGAATTGCCCTTTTTAAGGATTCGGGAAGTGTAGATGGTTTTTGGTCATCCTTTTTATGTCTATCTGGAACAAAATCTTTGTAATCGTTGATTCTATTAACAATTGGGAGTACTTCATTTGACGTTTCATCTTCGTCCCATGGACTAAATCCAAAAACTTTTTCTGGCCCAATGTAATTGGAAGGTGCTGGAATATTCTTTATAAAGTTTCTTGGGAATAAGTTTTGGTCATCCAATGGAATAAAAATATTAGCGAATGGAGTGGCAGTATAACCTACATAGGCATTTTTCCCAAAGAGATTAAGGATTTGAGTAATCCATCCGTTAATAGAGCTTTGCCTTTCCGGATCGTTTGAAATATTAATGGAAGCATTATCCGCTTCGTCATCTATCAAAAGCAATGATTTATTTCGAATAACTCGCCCTAAGTCAGTTTCTTCCTCTGCTTGTGCAGCCAACCATTGATAAATCCTTCTAAGTACATGGGGGTTTTTCTTGATTACAGCAATAATAGGGTCAGGCGTGTCAAAATTTAAGCCTAATGCATTTGCTGCTCCTTGTGTAAAGTCTCCTTTTTCAAGACTTGAAGTTAAAGACTGGGGAACTTTTGAATTTCCAAAAACAGCTGTACCACCCCCCATGTTGCGTCGTTGGTGGT
>CAYGNU010000906.1:0-1537 GCA_964351175.1 uncultured Roseivirgaceae bacterium
TTATACGGACAAGAGACTGCAAAAGATTTATTTAATCGTGGATATCGTTATCTAACTGTCGACAAACAAAAAGCAATAACACTGCTTACTCAAAGCATTCAATTAGATTCTAATCTAACAGACGCCTATTATCACAGAGGTATTGCCTATTTCAAATTAGACAATTACGATAAAGCACTAGCCGATTTCAATAAAGCTCAAAGCCTAAATCCAGAGTTATCTATACTCTGGATGTATAAAGGATTCTCTTTCCGCAATAAAGGTAACCTTAATGATGCCTTAGACTCATTTTCAAATTACATATCGCTTAATCCAACAGATACTACAGCCTACTCCTATATTTTAAGTGGTAAGATGAAATATGAATTAGGTGACTTTGATGGGGCTATAAAAGATTATGATATGGCTGTAAAACTTAAACCTTTTGAAGAAAAATATTACTACTACCGTTTTATAGCATACTATGAAGCGAAGCAATATAAATCGGCATTAAAAGCAGTTTCGAAATTGATAGAAGTCAATGATAACTTCTATGGATACTACTTCTATAAAGGTAATGTTTTTCAGGATATGGGATATTATGATTCGGCTATCTATATGTACAATATTGCTATAATTAAAAATTATCAAAACGCAGATAGTTATTTTTATCGGGCTCAATCTTACGAGCATCTTAAGAAGTATGAAAGAGCTTTAGAAGATTATAATACTGCAATTGTGATGAACAAAAATGATGGCTCATATTATTCTAAGAGAGGTAATTGCAAATATATTTTGGGTAATAAAAACGAAGCATGCGAGGACTGGACCCAAGCAGGAAACCTAGGTTATTATGAAGACTTTGAAAAGGTAAAAGGAGTTTGTGATTAGGTAGCTTTGATTTTCAGTATTTGTTGCTCAATTTTGATGTTCACTTAAACGCAATGCGTAATGGATAATCGTAAATATTTACCACTTATAATAGTAGTTGTTATTTCATTTTTAGTTTTAATGGGACTCTCCTCGAGTATTTTCTATACAATAGATGCGGGAGAGAGAGCCGTAGTTTTCAAAAAGTTTCAAGGGGGTCTGGATAAAGATAATGTGATCCAACAAGGTTTCGGCATGAAATCACCATGGAATGACCTTTATGTTTATGATGTAAAAGAAACTTCGGTAGAGGAGAAAATGGACGTTCTAGATAAAAATGGATTGAGCATAAATGTTGATGTATCACTAAGATTCCACCCCATTTATGACCAAATTGGATACTTACATGAAAATTTTGGTGTTGGATACATTTCAACGCTTGTTATCCCAGAAGTAAGATCAGCTGTTAGACAGGTTATGGGCCGTTTTACTGCGGAAGAAATTTATTCAACTAAACGAAGTGAGGTTGAAACCATGATTAAAACTGAAACTGCAAAAAGTTTAGAGGAAAACAATTGTCAAATGAGGGCGTTATTAATTAGATCGATTAATCTTCCCGAACAAATTAGAATGGCTATTGAAAACAAGTTGAAACAAGAGCAGGAAGCTTTGGCATATCAGTTTAGAT
>CAYGNU010000907.1:0-1534 GCA_964351175.1 uncultured Roseivirgaceae bacterium
GCCCCTAATGCAGATCCTGCATCTCCTGCGGCAGGAGGTATAAAAATATTACGAAATAAACCTGTTTTACGTACTTCATGATTGGCGACACAATTTAACGCCACGCCGCCTGACATACAAAGATTTTCCGAATCACTCTTACTTTTTAGGTAACGTATTTGTTGAACAATAATTTGTTCTAGTACAACCTGCAAACTTTTTGCTAAATCCATGTCATTTTGATTTAATATTGATTCTGGTTTACGAGGCGAATATCCAATCAGTTCTATTAATAAATCAGTATACATCCGATTAATCTGACTAAAATTAAAATATTGCATATTCAACTCAAAACTACCATCTTTCTTCATAGTAAAAAGTTGTTGCAATTTATCTACAAATAAAGGTTTGCCATAAGGAGCAAGTCCCATAACTTTATATTCACCGCTTAAAACTTTAAAACCAAGATAGTTAGTAATAGCACTATAGAGTAGGCCAACTGAGCTAGGGTACTTAATTTCTTTAAACATCTCTATGTGGTTTTCTACCCCCCTACCATAGGTAGTTGTAGCCCATTCTCCAACACCATCTGATATAAGGATAGCGGAATCTCGAAATCCAGAAAAAAAATAGCTCCCAGCTGCATGCGACAAATGATGATCGTAATATTTTATCTCTCTTTCGTAACCTAATATTTCTTTTATTTCACGGAATGGCTTGTGACAATCTATCCAGTTTAATTCAGGATCTAGCGATAAATTTAAATCTGAAGACAATTGCCTTGAAAGTTTTAAATAAGGATTTTCATAATAGGCAATACTATCTATATCTGTAATATCAATTTTCCCCTCCTCTAAACAATAACGAAAGGCTCTAACAGGTAATCGGGCGTCATTTTTTATTCGTGAGAATCTTTCCTCAGAAATAGCAGCAACTAGGTTACCATCTTGAATTAACGCACATGCTGAATCATGGAAATACGCTGAAATACCAATTACATTCATAGAATAACCCACCTTTCGAGAGAGAAAGTTTGTTACGGTTCATATTGACCAATGCGCATCCAAACTTTCACATAAACTTTGCAGATGTGCTGATTTTAAGTTAATCATCTATCGTCGTCAAGCTAAAAAAAGCAGCTTGTAGGAGCAGACTACTAGGCCGCTGCTCGCTGCTACGCTTAAGTTGATTTAAATTATTATAAAATGATATAATCATTACTGGATATTATTAACACTTTCCGTACTAATTACTTAAAAATCAGTTAGATAACATATGTATTAGATACATTGTGAAATAAAAGGTTTATTGGAGTAAAATATATGATTAAAGAACCACCTATAGAAACTCGAAATACAAATGAAGATATTGCTTTCGTAGATTCCATTGAAGAAACTTTAGTTATCCTAGAAGAAAATGCGCTAATCCAAGATAGAAAATTTAACAATTTAGAGTGGGCAGAAAAACATCATAAAGAACTTGTTTTTAAAAATTGTCTTATTGCTAACTCAAATTTTTCTAATGCCAATCTAGAGGGGTTAAAACTAGAGCAATG
>CAYGNU010000908.1:0-1528 GCA_964351175.1 uncultured Roseivirgaceae bacterium
AATAGGGCTTTGGGCTACTGCCCAGCCTCCCATTCTTGTACGACTCCATGCATAGGCTTGTCCGTAGGGTATGCCCAATCGGATCAGGTTCTTCCTTTTCCGTTCCAGCTTCCTCCAGTCATGCCAGATACAATACCTGAGCCTGTTGCGCAACCAACTGTCGAGCTCCTTGAGTTTGACTTGAATACTTGCCATACGGAAGTAGTTCAGCCAGCCTCGTTGGACTTCTTTCAGTTTTTGGAAACGCTCTTGTAGACTCATTGGTATCGTTTTCCTTGTGATCCTTTTGAGGGTTTGTTTGAGCTTACGCCACCCCTTCTCGCTTACCACCAGTTGGTATTGTCCCCTTGCTCCTTTCTTGTAGGTCGGAACAAAACCGAAACCTAACACTTGGAAGTTTACAGGTCTGCGTATGCCACTTTTTGCTCTGTTGATAGGCAGCTTCAATTTGTCCCGAAGGAACTCATAGAGGCTGTTCCCTATCTTCTTTGCTTCGCTCTTGGTCTTAGTATAAACACTAAAATCATCAGCGTAGCGTACGTATTTCATCCCCCTCTTTTCGAGTTCCCTATCCAACTCGTGTAACATGATATTGGATAGCAATGGGCTAAGTGGGCTTCCTTGTGGTATGCCTTTTCTTCGCTTGATTAGTTTACCTCCGATTTGCATCGGGGCTCGTAACCAACCTCGGATCAGGCGCAGCGTAGTTGGACACTTCACCTTGCGGTAGAGCAGTTGTAGTAGAACATAATGTTCTACTTGGTCAAAGAAATTCTTCAGATCAATATCAACTATGTGTTGATACCCTTCATTGATGTATTTCTGTGCCTGCATCACCGCTTGATGCGCGTTCTTCTTGGGTCGAAAACCATAACTATGGTTTTTGAACTCCAGTTCAAACCTCGGGGCTATCACTTGACTAGCTGCTTGTTGTAACATGCGGTCAATGACCGTAGGTACGCCAAGCAAGCGTGTCCTGCCTTCCCCTTTAGGAATCACTACTCCTAGAATGGGTTGAGCAACATAACTATTGGTAAGAATCCTTGTCAGTAAAGTTGTTCTGGTTTGTTCCAGATAATCCCTGAGCTGGCTTACGGGCATACCATCAACGCCTGAAGAACCTTTGTTCTTCTCGACTTGTCTACATGCTTTCAGCAGGTTCCTTCTATTTAGTATTTGCTCTATCATTCTATTTCTTCTCTGTTCCGCCCATAAGCAGGCTACCCCCGACAAATCGGAGCGCTCCTGTTCTTGTTTGGAACTACTCAATGTTCAGTCCTTCCCAATCTTGTGAGACCTCCCCGATTCATCGGGGCTCGTTTCCTAATCGGTACTATGACTTCTGCTGACTTCTCAGTCTCCAACTCGTGGAGTCCGAGATCTCCCTCGGTAAGGTGAATATCCTTGTGTCTATCGCTGCTGCATCTACTATTTCGATACGATCCTCTTTCGAGGGTGGGACTTCAGTATGATGTGCTACCTCATCCGATCTAATAGCCTCTTATACAATTTCTGTTCGTCAGTACAG
>CAYGNU010000909.1:0-1524 GCA_964351175.1 uncultured Roseivirgaceae bacterium
GAATAATGTCAAGTAGCGGTGCCGTAATTCCAAGTAATAATTTTTATCCTAAAGATTGTCTACTCAGTGGTCCTGCCGGAGGTATTATTGGGGCTGCTAATATTGCCAATAAATCAGGGGCACAAGAGATAGTAACCTTTGACATGGGTGGCACTAGCACTGATGTAGCGGTTTATAAAAATGGGGTCAATTATGTCTATGAAACAAAAGTCGGTGACGCTACCATTCAAAGTCCTGCCATTGATATTTCCACAATCGCAGCTGGTGGTGGCTCAATTTGCAGCTTCGAAAATGGGATGTTAACCGTAGGACCTCATAGTGCAGGAGCAAACCCCGGCCCTGCTTGTTATGGAAACAAAGGTCCATTAACTATCACCGATATAAATCTACTTGCTGGCAAAATCTCTGAAGACAATTTCTCCATTCCCATAAGGAGGTCTAAATCAGAAGAAGCTCTTCAGGTTTTATTAAACAAGATTAATGAACAATCAGAATCCAATACGACATTTAATCAACTCCTAAATGCTTTCCTGAAAATAGCCAATGAGAAAATGGCTGAAGCCATCAGAAAAGTAGCTATGAAAAAGGGGTATGATATAAGTAATATGGCATTAGTTTCATTTGGAGGAGCTGGCGGTCAACATGCATGTGATCTAGCAGAGACACTTAGTCTCAAGAAGGTTATTATTCCATATGATGCAGGACTTCTAAGCGCTCATGGCATTGGAGTAGCTGATATTGATATTATTGAGCAGCAACAGGTCTTACAGCTTTTTGATTTATTTGAGAAAGAGATTGATGAAAGTTTTGTTGGCTTATTCGAAAAAGCATGCCATCGCTTTACAGATCAAGGATTTGATAAAAATGATATCACCATTAAGCATAAGTTTTGTCATCTCAGACTTAAAGGGCAAGAGACTACCATAGAAGTAGAATTTGATAATAAAGAGCAGGTTATTGCAGACTTTAAAAAAGCATATATCAAGCTGTACGGACAATGGATTGATAATAGAGCCATTGAAATTGAATCAATAATATTGGTATCCTCAATTATAAGAATCAAAGACCTGCCAATTAATGAGACAATTACATCATATTCACCAGAATATAAATCAAAACAAAAAGGACTCGTAGAAAATCAATTTATTGATGTACCAATTTATAAATGGGAAAAATTACAAACTGGAGCAAGCATAGTTGGGCCAGCTGTTATATCTAGCCATAACTGCACAGTATCCCTCAAAAAAAATTGGACATTCAATTTAGACAATAATGAAAATGCGATAATTGAACAGAATACTAATAAATTTAATCAAAATCAGGATTTATCATCTGCTGCTGAATTAGCATTGTTCCAAAACCGTTTTGCTGCTGTTGTTGAACAAATGGGAGCAATTTTGGAAAGGACATCCTTTTCAGTCAATGTTAAGGAGCGATTAGATTTTTCATGTGCCCTTTTAGACGAATACGGTGAGTTAATTGTAAATGCACCTCACATTCCAGTCCATCTTGGAAGTTTAGGTG
>CAYGNU010000910.1:0-1511 GCA_964351175.1 uncultured Roseivirgaceae bacterium
GTAAAAAACCTTATTGCGCCTCTTTCTTATTCAACTATTTCTTTCTTCAACTTAAATAACTTGAAGGGGCTTGTTATTTGTAATTAATGGATAGCTGGATTGATGATGACATTTGATCTCATCATGTATTTCACCAGAAATATCAACTGGTATAGGCTCCATATCGAAACGGAGTAATTGACGCATATGATCCTGAATTGACAATTTTTTCTAACCAAAGCAAATTCCATCAGTACATCTGCATTGGTGGAATGTACTTTAGTTATTATCACTTAATTTAATAATTTGCTGCATGCATATTTTAATATCTTCACAGATTAAAAATTATCAATGCGACTCATTCTAATCCTTCTTATATCTAGTAGCCTATACTCTTATGGTCAAGAAAGACAGACGATCATAAAAGTATTCTCTGGTTATTCTACTTCACCAGAAGAAAGTGTGGGCTTTAATACAAGAACAACCTATGATGAAAAAGAATTTGACCTCTTTAGATCAATATCAATTGCTTTTCAAAAGCAAAAAAGATTTCATGAAATAGAGGTTGATAAAATGAAGATTCAAAATGAGGAATTTGAAACAATCAGTAATGGACTAATAACCAATGGTCGTGAAACATTGACAACATCCATAAAACTGAGATATAGTTATAATTACATTCTCAATTATGAAGCTAAAATGAAAGTAATTGTAGGAGTATCAACGGCTCCATATTTTGAGAAGGAATTCATTGAACCATTGGTTGGCTCATTTGATAGGTCCAACATATCATTTGGAGCTGTAATTGAATTGATTCCAAAAATTCAATATCAACTATCAGAGAAATTTCTAATTGAATGTAATATGCCAATACCAGTAGCTACTTTACAATTAGAAAGACAAAGGAATTTTGATCCTTCAATAACGATAGAACAGCAAAAGAGAAGTGATTCATCAGTTTCTTTTTTAGACTATCCCTATCAAATTTCTTTGGGAATTGGCTATCAATTCTAGGTTTAGAAAAAATGAAACAGCTTCTAAGTCAACTATCTTCAAAACATAACAACCTTTTCCTCATTGACGGAATAGGTGCACTTATTTCTACCTTTTTTCTAGGAATTGTATTGGTGCAATTGGAATCATACATAGGTATACCTGTAAGTATACTTTATGTATTAGCAGGAATTGCCCTCGTATTCGCAGCTTACTCACTGAGTTGCTATGCGCTCACTCCTAATAAATGGTCTTCCTATTTGAAAGCCATCGCTATTGCTAACAGCATGTATTGCTTTCTTACCTTGGGATTAGTGATTTATTTTTATAATCAACTTACGCTCTTAGGATTGATGTATTTTCTTTTAGAAATAACAATCATTATTCTAATCGTCCGAATGGAAGTTCTAGCTATCCACCGCTCGTAAAAACAAGCATAGTTTACTTCTATACCTACTCACATGAGTGCTGTTCAGCAGGAGCAGAAACGGTATGCTTATTGAGCGTAAGCCAATCGGTACTTTTATTGCACCCATGAC
>CAYGNU010000911.1:0-1510 GCA_964351175.1 uncultured Roseivirgaceae bacterium
GTGCGAGACGAGAGGTTAGTGCATTCTAATCCCCACTCATCATAGCTGTGCGTTAGGCTGAATTAAACCGCATGAAATATTTACAACTCTTATTTCTGTTAGCTATTATCTCCTGTTCTGATGGCAGTTCAGATTTGCTAGATCAACAGAGCATATACCTCGAACAAAAAATCGACGAGAGCCTATCTAAAATTGAGAATACGGTTGACGGAACTGGAATGACGAAAATGGGGGTTAAATTTCTGAGGCATTCCTACGAACTTCGGAAGCGTCATGATTCTCTCAGCTATTATTTAAATAACGGAGACTTAAAGAAATTTGAAGCCAATTTTGACGAGTTTCTGGAATTTGCTTCGAACTGTCCAGATACGGTGGAACTTAGAGTTGCATTACTGAAAGCGAGCAAAAGGATGTTGAATAAAGACAATTCAAAGGTTTTGGCAAATACAATGAAGATTTTCACATCTGAAACCATAGAAACTTATCGTGAAAAGTATTTATCATATTTCTACTATTATGATCTTGTTGAACCTTTGATAATTCCTGAGAAGAGTTCATATAAGGTAGGTGACACCTTTAACGCAAATATTATACTTCGAGCTTCAAGCTCAGCTATTAGACCTTCGATTTCAGTAAGCTTCTTGAACAACGATAATGGATTTTTGGAAATGCCGGTTTTCAGCGACGGAAGTGCCAACCTGAAAATTCGAGATCTAAAAAAGGGTACTATACCAATAGCCATAAGAATATCTCAATGGAACAACGGACAAGAGAGAAGCTGTGAAACAAAACTGAATATAGAAGCGAATTGAAAATCAACTCAGCCTAACAGGCCTAACCATCAACTAACATATATTTTGATTTGGCTGGCGCCTCTTAGCCACCTCGACCAAACGGCATCAATTGTACTATTTCATGATGCTATTTAGTTTGAAAAATACTACGTTACCACCAAAGTGACATAGGCATTTCACTGGTTTGACATAAGCATCTCAAGCGAGTAGAATAGGCATGTCACTTGAGTGAAATAAGCATTCCAATCGAGTGACATAGGCATGTCACTTTTGCAACATCAAAAACCCGCTTTAAAGACTGTAAAGGCACATTTATTTTGAGACTTTTTATCACTTAAATCAACAAACGGGTTATTCTTTCCATGTCTTCAGATAAGCCTTAGATTTACCTAATTGTACTATTACAAGATAATTATCAAGTCAGCGAAACAAGTGTCTAACCAGAAAAGTAGACATAGCGCCTCCCATCCCATAAATTTAGTGGAGCGTGACTTGTGGGTTTCAGAAGTTAATTTAATAGTCGTATTTGGTATGGTCAAAGTTCTAACTCATTAGGAGAGAAAATTGAACGTAGCAAGTCTTGGTTCTGGCTTTCATAGAATAGGATCGGCGCTTTCAGCTTTTTAATTGCCGCTTCTAAGTTGGCGAAGTTAGACTGTGGAATGTGCAAAGGGATTTTATATAATCTGGGATCATTCTTTTCGAAAGGACATTTG
>CAYGNU010000912.1:0-1504 GCA_964351175.1 uncultured Roseivirgaceae bacterium
CCTTGATAATAGAGGCAGACGATACAAAAGGGAGTATTGCCTTTTTTACTGAGGTTTTATCTCAGGATGAGTGCAACATCGCTACGATGACTGTCTCACGAAAAGGAAGAAATGATTTAGCATGTTTGATTCTAGAAATGGATTCAGGCATTGATGATATAACGTTACATTATTTAAAAAAGAGGAAATGGGTGCATCAAGTCATCTACATTCCGGACATAGACAGATAAAATGAAGAACCTATTAATTACATCTTTATTACTAACTAGCCTCATTGGACTTGGTCAGCAGAAAAGAATGTTGACACTGGAAGAGTGCATTGATATAGCTGTAGAAAATAACCTTACCGTTCAGCGGAGTGAATTGAATTTGACTTCAGCAGAGATTAGCTTAATGCAAGCTCAAGCAGCTAGGTATCCTAGTTTAAATGCAAGTGGCAATTATGGATATAGCTGGGGACGAGGTATTGATCCAACCACTAACCAATTCACAACCCAGAGAATCAATTTTAATGGAGTAAGTGCAAACAGTGGAGTTACATTAATAAATGGACTTCAAATCAATAATTCCATCAAGCAAAGTAAGTTAAATCAGCAGGCTTCAGAATATGATTTATTGAAAGCAATCAATGATATCTCATTGAATACATCACTGAATTATCTTAACGTTATTTTTAACAAAGAGCTTTTAGAGAATGCAAAATTTGTATTAGAATCCAGCCAACAGCAATTAGAGCGAACGAAGAAATTGGTTGAGTCAGGATCACTCCCAATCTCAAACAAACTTCAATTGATTAGTCAAGTGGCTACAAACGAAGTGAATCTAATCAATGCCGAAAATAATCTAGACCTTTCATTATTAACACTTAAGCAAGGATTGCTACTTCCTCCTGGTGAAGAAATTGATATTGTGATTCCAGAAATAGAAGTAGATCAAACTGAAGTAGAAGGAAGTACAATTAAACAAGTTTATGAGGTAGCGGTTCAAAATCAACCGGAAATTCAAAGTGCTGATTTGAGAGTAGAAAGTGCCAACCTAGGTGTTGATGTTGCAAGTGGAGCGATGTTGCCAAGTTTGAGTCTTAATGGAAGTGTGAATACTAACTATTCAGATTTTTTCACTGAGCGTTTTGTGCCAGATGGAACAGTAACTGTAAATGAAGATGTGCCGACGGGTCTAGTGACTGCAAATGGTGTAGCTGTTTTACAACCCAGAGTTGAGACTCCTAATGGATCAATTGAAGATTATGGCATTTCACCTCAATACAGTGACAACCTAAGTAAGAGACTTTCATTGAGCCTAAGTATCCCCATTTTCAATGGCTTTCAAACTAAGGCAAGTATCCAACGTTCAAAAATCACCCAACAGCAAGCAGAAATAAATGCTACTGAAACTAGAAATACACTGTATCAGACCATAGAATCATCTTATAGAAATGCTCTTGCTGCTGCAAAGACATACAGTGCTTCTCAAAGACAAGTAGAAGCCTTAGAGGAAACGTTTA
>CAYGNU010000913.1:0-1503 GCA_964351175.1 uncultured Roseivirgaceae bacterium
TGTTCATTCACTAAAGGCTAGTTCGATTTCATTAGTAATATCAACTTCTGCACGGTAAAATTTACCATTATGATGCACTGTAGCATAAGCTTGACGAGGTAAAATCTGCCCGGGTTTCCAACTCCACACTTTTAATTTTTCAGGCTCTATCAGGTTGATCATCGAAA
Source organism: uncultured Roseivirgaceae bacterium (assembly GCA_964351175.1). Taxonomy (GTDB): domain Bacteria; phylum Bacteroidota; class Bacteroidia; order Cytophagales; family Cyclobacteriaceae; genus Fulvivirga. The sequence goes on from CAYGNU010000913.1 coordinate 168, forward strand.
AACCAGTGGAGTCATTAAGATGACCTGCTTTTCTTAAAGTTTCTAGAACCTTCCAGTATTCTTGATAGGTTAACGGATCGAGAGGATGTGATTGCTGAGCATTTGCTCTTGGTGCAAGCACAAATAATATTAAAAGAAGGAATAAGGTCTTGAATAATCGTTTCATATTGGTTGAGTAAGGTTGAATAATCTTTCAAGATACAAATAATATGTTATGAATCTAAGTATTGATTTTCAATAATTAAATTACTCATATACAACAACTTAAGTATAAAAAAAAAGGTAATTTTTGGCTTAACTTAAAGATTATTCATGACTTTTAAGCTGTAAGAAGTCATATCTATCACTATATAATAGAGCATAATATATTTGACACTATGCTGTTCCTAGGCAACACTATTTCGATATTTATCTTAGGAACTGTTATATTTAAAACAAGGCTTGCTTTAACACTGTTGTTTAGTTTAAGCTTAATTCATTATTATTTTATTCATTATAAACCAACCAACCCCCGATGAAGACACCAAAAAAACCAGAGATAAACCAGGAAGTTTTTAATCTTTACGATGCTTACGCTCATAATAAAATGGACAAAAGGGAGTTTCTCAAAAAACTATCCGTTTATGCCGTAGGTGGACTTACCATAAGTTCATTACTAAGTTTTGTTATGCCTAACTATAAGGATACCATCCAAATACCTATTGATGATCCCTCACTAAAAACAGAATTCATCAACTATGACTCTCCTAAAGGAGGTGGTTCAATAAAAGCTCAGTTGAGCAGACCTGCTGATGCTACAGGAAAGTTGCCAGGTATAGTAGTAGTTCATGAAAACAGAGGCCTAAACCCATACATTGCTGATGTAGGTAGACGTGCCGCAGTAGCCGGCTTTATCTCCATAGCCCCAGATGCACTTACCCCACTTGGTGGATACCCTGGAAATGATGATGATGGCAGAGAAATGCAACGTAAGCGTGATCGAAATGAAATGCTCGAAGATTTTATAGCTGCCTTTGACTATTTGAAAAATCATCCTGAATGCAATGGGAACATTGGTGTGGTAGGTTTTTGTTTTGGTGGTTGGATTTCTAACATGATGGCCGTTAAAATTCCTGATCTTAAAGCAGCAGTACCTTATTATGGAAGTCAACCCTCTGCAGAAGAAGTTCCTGCTATCAATGCACCACTTCAACTTCACTATGGTGGATTAGATGAAAGGGTAAATGCCGGCTGGCCAGCTTATGAAGAGGCACTTAATGCAAACAACAAAAAGTATGAGGCTTACATATATGAAGGTGCCAACCACGGCTTCCATAACGACTCCACAGGCCGATAT